>JAUYOV010000004.1 GCA_030697795.1 bacterium | reverse complement strand
TTTGCCTGTTCGTGTAGTTGTTAATGTGGAAAATACGGATGAAGGGCTTTGGGCTAAAATATCTACGCCAGATGGCAAACTTTCTAACTGTTATACTCAAGCTACTAATGCTACCGAACTGGTTGTAATGATAAACGATGCCATATTTACCCATTTTGAAGTACCGGAAAAGTTTAGAAAGAATCTTGGTTTTTATGTTCCTCTTTCTAATAAACATCTCCGTAAAGAAGAAATGTTTAATAAACTTGTTTCAATGGGGAAGCAGTTAGATGCAAAGGGAGGCAGTGAAACAACGTTAACTCTTAGGAAAGAAATGGCTTGTTTGTAAAATACATATGGCTAAGCCCAAGGGAAGTAAACCCAAGTTAGCCGCATGTACTCCCGAAGATGTTTTTAGCGCAATTAAAAAACTTGGAGGTTTTGAAATACGTTTTGAAAGTGCCAAGCATACTAAATTGATACACATAGCTACAGGCACCGCTTTCACTATTCCACGCCATTCTCCAGTAAACAAACATATGTTAAGAGACTTTGTTGAAAAGTTCTTGGTTGGTGTTTGTCGTTTAGACGAGAAGGAAATTTATAAACACTTGTGGTGTTAAATAATATGAACCAAAAATGATTTATTCGTTTAGTAGATTTTTAAGGCGTAATTGGTGGTTTTTATCTATTGGTTTGTTAGGCATGGAAGAAAATTAAATAGACTAAGATCTGATTCATCTCAAGATTTAAATTTTAAAAATAAGAACATGAAAATAAAAGAAATAATTTTGGCGCTGGCGATTGTGGTGGTGTTGAATCTATTTTTTAATTACGGAGTTTTTACTTTTTATAAAGAACCCAAGTTTGAAAATTTCTGTTCGGTCGAATTAACTCAAAAAGTTTATACCGAAAAAGCTTCGTGTGAAGCGGTGGGCGGGCAGTGGTATGAGAGCAATCAAGTTAATTACGACGGGCGAGTAATGTTTGTAAAACCTCAACCTCAATCGGGCGAAACTAGCTGGTGTGATTCTACAGCTAAATGTAAAGAAAGTTACGATACTGTCCGCGATGTTTACAATCGCAATGTCTTTATAGTTCTTGTTATTTTGGGCCTTATTTCGCTTGGTCTTGGGTTCTTGGTTATAAACGCATCTGCTGTAGCTAATGGCTTTTTAGGTGGTGGCTTACTCTCACTAGTAGTTGGAACAATAAGGTATTGGTCGGATATGAATGAATACTTACGATTTATAGTTTTAGGCCTGGCGCTCGCAATGTTGATTTGGTTGGGGTATAAAAAAATTAAAAATTAAAAATGAAAAAGTAAAAATTATTTTTAATTTTGAACTGTAATTTTTATATTTAATATTTTATTTTTTAATTAGCTTTGATCTTGTATCAAAGCTTTTTAAAATGGTAATATCTTTTAATGCCACAAGATAAAAGATTGGTTTTTGATGTAGAAACTCAAAAGGAACTTGCCGAAGTTGGTGGTTTTAGGAATGTTCATTTGTTAGGAATTTCTGTAGTTGGTGTTTACACTTACGCCGACGATACCTACAAAGCTTACGAAGAAAAGGATCTCTCCGAACTCGAAAAAGTAATGGCCGATGCCGGTTTAATAATTGGTTTTAATACCAAGCATTTTGATTACCAAGTTTTGCAGGCATATTTTAAAAATTTAGTTTTAGCCGAAATGCCTACTTTGGATCTAATGGAAAAACTAGAAGCGGTTTTAGGTTATAGGCCGGGTTTAGGTGCTTTAGCCAGCGCAACGCTGGGCGAGCAAAAATCTGGGCATGGTTTAGAAGCTTTGCAGTGGTACAAGGAAGGTAAAATAGACCAAATTAAAAAATATTGTCTGCAGGATGTTAAATTAACTAAAGATATTTACGAATATGGCCTAAACCACGGTTCGGTTTTATTTGAATCGCGCGTAAGTGGCTTACAAACCGTGCCGGCTAGCTGGAGCACCGCCAAAGAAAAAAAAGATATACAGGCGGTTTTAGCTGACGCTTTTAAAAATAAAAAGTTGGTAGAGATAGATTATGTTTCTATGAAAGCGGAAGATGGCGAAGAAGCCCGCAAGAAAAGAAACATAGAAATTTATTCTATAAAAAAAGATACCATAGAGGCTTATTGCCATACCCGCCAGGATAAGCGCTATTTTAAAGTCCATAGGATTTTAGATGCTAAAGTTATAAACGCAGAACATAAAATTCCAAGCTTGTTTTAAGGATTTTAAGAGGAAGGACCGCCCTTCTAGGAAGGGCGGTCCTTCCGTGGGCTAGCCATATCAGATAGAATTCGCTATATTGGCAAAGTATGATTGATAACAAATTTCACAGCCCATCCAAGGGCGTAATGCTGGTAGCCGATGTGATTCGCGATGTTTACGATTATCTTCGCGAAAGCGCTAAGCATAAATATCAAGTTATAGTGGGTACAGATTCTCAAGTCTATATAGATCGCACGGATTTTGTGACGGCCATTGTGGTACGGCGGGTGGGCGCGGGTGGGCGATATTTTTGGGCGCGCCAAGAACACAAAAATTTTAAAACCTTGCGTGAGAGAATTTATACTGAAACTTTAAAATCTTTAAGCGTGGCCGAGGTGGTTTATAAAAACCTTTTTGAATCTTTAAAAAAAGAAAACTTGCTAGATAATTTTAATTTCGAAATCCACGTAGATGTGGGTGAAAACGGCGCTACGCGCGAAATGATAAAAGAGGTGGTAGGTATGGTTAGGGGCAATGGCTACGAAGTAAAAACCAAGCCGATGTCTTACGGAGCTTTTGTGGTGGCGGATCGTCATACATAGATAGCTTTTAGCTTCTAGCTATTAGCTTTTTAGTAAATGCGACCGCAAAAAGGTTGTTTTTTATTGACTGCGCGCGTTCACTTGACAGGTTATATAAATAGTGTATAATGGGCATATTCAGTAAATAGACAGCACCTTTAATCCCTGGGAGGGTTTTATGGATACATTGAAAAGCTTGAAATTCTGGATTGTGATGGTTACCGCCATCGCCGTAGGGTCAATCACGCCCTTCATTGCACCGACTTTGATTGGTGCTGGGGTGATGTTGGTTTCTATCCTGATCATCTCGTTTTATCTGCGAGAAGAATCGGGAAAGGCCTATTTGACCCCGTTATTCACAAAGATGGGCCTTTTCATGGGATACGATGGCGGAAGCGCCGAATACCCAGAAAAACCCGGCCCCATTTTTAGAGGGGTCGGCATCGGATCCATTCTCTCATGGGTGGTGATTGTGACCGTTGCGTATATTACCAACTAGATCAAAACCATAAGAGCGGGAGGCTCTTATAAATCCTACGGAAAGGATTCCAAACATTTCATATGCGGAGGGGCATATGGAAGGCGATCAGATTCAAGTCAGAGTCATGGAAGCCATTCGCAGAGACGGCGAAGATATCCGTCACTCGGTGGCGGGTCACACGATTCGCGATGCCAGCGATCGGGAGATGCACTACGCCATGAGGCGTATTGGTCTTCTACCCGACTATCGGCTAGGCGAAACCCAGCACTAATATCAACACCTTTCAGCCCCGACGTAACATCGTCGGGGCTGATTTAATTCTTTGCGCTATAATCCATTCATGCACGATTTAGTTTTAGGCATAGACGAAGCTGGTAAGGGTTGTGTTATTGGTCCGCTTTTTTTGGGCGGTTTTTTAATTTCCGAAGAAGATCATTTAATAGATAAATTAAACGATCTTGGCGTTACAGACTCAAAATTACTGGTGGCTAAAAAAAGGGAAGAGATAGCAAAAGAAATTAAAAAAATAGCCCACGGTTATAAAGTTATTAAAATTAGCCCAGCCGATATAGATAAATATTCCATAAATGACTTAGAAATTAAATTTTCGGCTAAACTCATAAATCATTTTTTGCCCCACAGGGTTTATCTGGACGCGCCTGTGTCTGGAACTGGTATTAAAAACTATTGCAAAAATATTAGCTCGCTCTGTTTGAATCAAGATCATAAAATAATCGGCGCTAATAAAATGGATAGCTCTAATATTGCCGTAGCGGCGGCTTCTATTTTGGCTAAGTCGGAACGTGAAAAATATGTTAAAATTTTAAAAAAGACGTATGGTGATTTTGGTTCGGGCTATCCTTCGGATCCTGTAACAATAAAATGGCTTAAGGATTGGCAGAAATCACATGCGGAGTGGCCGAATATAGTGAGGAAGAAGTGGGCAACTTTAGAAAATATCTAATATCCAATTACTAATATCTAATTAATTTCTAATGTCTGAATGTCTAAATAATTTTGTCATTGGTTATTAGGATTTGATTAGAAATTAGGTATTAGTAATTAGAAATTTCATGAAATTATATTTCTACGGCGGGGCCGGTGTGGTTACTGGCGCAAATTATTTATTGGAATGTGGCGACACCAGAGTTTTAATTGACTGCGGTTTACAGCAAGGCGGCCGAATGGCTGAAAAAGAAAACTACGAAAAATTTGCTTACGATCCTTCAACCATAGATGCTGTTTTTATAACCCACGCGCATTTAGATCATGTGGGGCGCATACCCAAACTTTACAAAGAAGGTTTTAGGGGGAAAATTTTTGCTACGCATGCCACCTTGGATTTGGCCCGCGTTAACTTGGACGATTCCCTGCATTTGTTAAAAAGAGAAGCCGAAGAAACTGGTTTAGAACCATTATTTGACGAAAATGATCTTATAGAAATTTGGAAATTAACGCATGGGCGTTCTTACGGCGAAGAGGTTAAGGTAAATAAAAATATTAAAGCTTTTTTTAGAGACGCCGGCCACATTTTAGGCTCATCTATAATAGAATTTTATCTAAATGAAAGTAATCCCTCGACTACGCTCGGGACGTCCCGAAAAACTAAAATTGTTTTTTCGGGCGACTTAGGCAATTCGCCCACCCCGCTTTTAAAAAACACAGAAATTATAACCGAAGCCGATTATGTTTTAGTGGAATCGGCCTATGGCGATAGAACTCATGAAGATCGTTCGCGCAGAAAAGAAAAATTAAAAGCTATAATTGAATCTGTAGTAAAAAATGGCGGCACGTTAATGATTCCAGCCTTTGCTTTAGAAAGAACGCAGGAATTGCTTTTTGAATTAAATGATCTAGTGGAATCCGGCCGAATAAAAAGAATGCCGATTTTTATAGACAGCCCCTTAGCTATAAAAGCCACGGCCATATATCAAAAATATCCGGATTATTTTAATAAAGAGGCTGGTTATTTAATAAAGTCGGGCGATGATCTTTTTAATTTCCCGGGCTTACAGTTTTCTTTAACCACAGAGTCTTCTAAAGCCATAAACGAAGTTTTGCCGCCAAAAATTGTAATAGCGGGTTCGGGTATGTCGGAAGGCGGGCGAATATTGCATCACGAACGCCGATATTTACCCGATCCCAAATCCACACTTTTGATAATCGGTTATCAAACTCAAAATACCTTGGGTCGGCGCCTTTTGGATGGTGCGCAAGAAGTAAAAATGTTTGGCGAGGTTATTCCAGTGCGCGCCGAAGTTAAAGCTATCGGCGGTTACTCGGCCCACGCCGACCAAATTGGTCTTTTAAAATGGGTAAGTGCTATTAAAGGTGTTAAAAAAGTTTTTGTGGTCCAAGGCGAAGAAGGCCCGGCTTCAGTGCTAGCTGGTAAAATCAAAAACGATCTAGGGGTGGAAGCAATGGTTCCTCAAGTAGGTCAGATTCATGATTTGACATAATAGTGCTAATATTGATGATTAATAAAGTAGCTATATGGCAAACAAAATAGGTAACAAAACGGAACAAAATCAAAATAACGGCTTGGCTTTTATCAAAGAAGTTGCCAAGTATTTTATGGATTTCTTGGAAACAGATTTCCATAAACGGCGGAACCCAAAAAGAAGCATCCAATTACGCAATAGTTCAAATTTGCTCATTGGTCTTAATCTTAACAAATACCCATCTTTCAATACGCTCGCATGGAAAGCCGTTACTCGCGGCTTCGATTTTAATGTTTTGAATACCATTCAAGCGGGAGTTTATAGAACAAATATCCCTAAAAATCTCCTTGGTCTTATTGGGCTACAATTAGGCAAAATCAAGCCCAAGCAAATTTCGGAAATAATTGATAAGTTAGCCGAGGAAATAGAAAAATCGACTGCACCTCACCTAAAAGAATATGATCAAGCTCTTACGACCTCTCTTGAAGTAACAGAAAAAGTAATCAAAGCCGAACTCGTATTGCCGTTTATCAGCAACCTTGAAAAGTCGCTGGAAAATTTGAATTTAGGCGATGAAAACAGTATCTATCTCATGGAAGAAGAACTAACCGCTGTTCTTGTAGCGCCATTAGAAAACAAAATTTCTGAAATTGTAAAACTGATTTTGGCGAAGACAGAAGTTGATGTTGCAAAGCAAGTAAAAGAAGTTTTTGAAGTCAAAGATGTTAAATCAAGTATTGTTTCTTTCTTCGAGAATTTCCAAGTCGGCGATCTATTTGCCGAAATATACGAGATGGAAAGAAATAGGACGATTTTAGATAAGCAAGAATTTTATCTTTACTTTTGCGATATAACTTTCAACAATGCTAAATACCCAATTTTCTATATCCCGTTTTCTGTCAGCAAACAGAGCGACGCACTGACCGTCGAATTTGATTCGCAAGTTTATATAAACAAGAAAGCACTTGAATATATTACACAAGAATATAACAAAGAAACTAATCATCACGGAAATCTACAAAGCATAACGGATCGAATAATTTATCTTGCCCAATATAAAGAAAATTTTGGAGAATTGGTTGGCGAGATAATGAATGAGATTACCAACTTTTTTAAACTTGATAAGAAAATTAGCATAACAGACACAGAGCACCAAATTGCAAAAAGTCTTTGGGTGAGAGCGTCAAACGCCCGCTATATTGCCCTGTTTGATAAGTCGGACGAGGCGTTGGTTAATGACTATGAAGAAATTCTAAAACTTCTTGCCTCTGGAGATAGTATTTTGGCGGGAGCATTTAATCAACTCATTGATGATTTCATTTATAGCGAGCCCAAGTCCTTCAAAAAAGTTATAGACGATGAGTGGGACGAAACCGAAACAAGCGAACGCCTTGTTTTCAACAGTCCAATTCCGCTCAATAGTGAGCAACGTCAAATTTTGTCAGCCATCAAAAAAGACGATTGTAAATATATCATCGTAGAGGGACCTCCGGGGACAGGAAAAAGTCATACAATTACCGCGATTGCCTTTGATCATATTTTGAAGGATCAATCCGTCTTGGTTCTTTCTGATAAAAAAGAAGCTCTTGATGTTGTTGAGGATAAGATAACCGAAACACTAAACACAGTACGGTATGATAAGAATTTCCAAAATCCAATTTTACGGCTTGGCAAAACAGGGAGTACTTACAGTAAAATTTTGGCAACAACAGCAATTGAGAATATCAGAACCAATCTGCGGGCAGTAAAGAAAAATCATGACGCGCTTGAGTCAGATATTGAAAAAGTTGGAAATACTCTTAAAGAAGATTTACAAGCGGAGATTTTGGCCTACGGAGAAATTGATCTTAAAGAAATTCACGAGTTGATTGACCTCGAAACTTATTTTGAAGAAAAGGGGTTTCCGCTTGATATTGATGAGGCGATAAAGAATCCGGAATCAGCAGGCGAGTTAGAAGAACTACGATCTATTCTTGTAGATTTGAAAGTAAAATTGAAAGATTATGATTATGATTTTGACCCCAAAGCAAAACCGTCAGAGTTACTTATTAATAACATAAAGTCGGCATTATCTCTCTTGAAAAAATTTCAAACCGACTATGATAAATATTTTCAAGTTGCTGATATTCGGGACAAAGCGACTCGCTTACATAAAGATAAAACCGATTTCACTTTGAGCGGTGAGTCGTTTTTAGAAATTGAAAATTACAGAAACGAACTTTCTTCACACGATACTATATATAACTTACTCGGCACTGAAAAGCCGAGACAATTCGCAGACGTAGATAGTTTGTTGAAAGTTTTGTTTTTCATAAAAAATTGTATAGAAAATCTCAATTCAACTTTTGGACCGAGATTGTCAGAATTATCAATATCAGCAACTTTTTCTGATTTTAATTACAAGCAAATTCAATGGTTCATAGAACAATACGAGAGTTTAAAACTCCCTATCCTTGGCTATCTGTTCCGTGGCAAGCAGGTTGAGGAACTAAACGCAAAATTTAAAAAGACATTCAAAGCGGAAGAATTGAACGCCCCTCAAAAACTAACCGAGAAATTGAAAGAGATTAAACTGGTTGCCGAACAAATTTTTGACTATAAAAAAGACCTTCCCACAACTATCAGAACGATTGATTTGATCGAATCCCTTACCACTCTTATCAAAGACAGCGAGCTTCAAGAAAAATTCAAGGCCTTATTTACTTCGACAAATAAATATCAATCTGCAATCGCTCAACTTCAAAAAACTGATTGGTATAAATCATTCGCTCCAAAAGATATTGAGGAACTAAGGAAGCTTGAGATCGCAGGGAGTGCCGTTTCTGTTTTCACCAAATATAAAGCGATTAGCAACAAAAACTATAAGACAAGCGTTGATGGTATAGAGAAATTTCTAAACGACGATAATTTCTTAGCGGAAATAGAATCTTTGAAAGAATACTCTAGTTTCTTGGAGATTATTACGGACAGTTTTGAAGACTTAACCTATATTGTTTCTCTACTCAATCGTTATCCAAAATTTTCTAAGCAAACAAAAATAGATGAAACGAATATCAGCACATTTATTGATAATGAGCTTTTGAAGGTAGGCGATCTCGAATACTCAAAACTTATTAGATACTTGGGACTTCAACACAAAATAAAAAAGAATTTTGCAGATATTCCACCACTAAATTATGCGGGACAAAAACGAAGTATAGAGGAGTTAGTAACGGCTCAAATGACCCATCTTTTGGATAACAGGTTGATTGACTTCTACGATAATAACCGCACAACGGCCACAGCGTTGCGAGACATTATCAGACAAAAACGAAGATTTCCGAGAGATAAATTTCTAAAACTGAAAGAGGCATTTCCGTGTATTTTAGCTGGTATACGGGATTATGCAGAGTACATCCCGCTAGAGCCGGAGATATTTGATTTGGTAATCATTGATGAGGCGTCGCAGGTTAGCATCGCTCAGGCATTTCCGGCATTATTACGGGCCAAGAAAGTTCTCATTCTTGGTGATAAGAAACAGTTCAGCAACGTCAAGTCGGCACAGGCGCGCACTGAAACAAATAGAGAATATCTTAACGATCTTAAAGCTACTTTCCTTGAGTGTGTTTCTGATGAGGAAACCAATATGGTTAAGCTTGGTAAATTCAACATCAAAACATCTATTCTTGAGTTTTGCTCTTTCATCACTAACTACAATACTCAACTCCTCAAACACTTCAGGGGTTATAAAGAGATTATCTCCTATTCAAATAAGTACTTTTATCAAGACAGCTTGCAGGTGATGAAAATAAGAGGAAAAGCAATTGATGAAGTTTTGCGTTTCTCCTTTATCAAGCATGATGGTAAAAAAGAATTAACCCAAAATACCAATTCTCTTGAAGCGGAATTTATTATCTCGGAATTACAAAGGCTAAAAAAGGCTGATAGTAATTCAAGCGTTGGAATAATCACCCCGCACACCAATCAGCAGAAACTTCTTGTAGAGATGATTAGCAAGTTACTCGAAAAGGATTATTTCTACGACAAATTGAATCTGAAAATAATGACTTTTGACACTTGTCAGGGCGAGGAAAGAGACATTATTTATTACTCGTTGGTTGCCACTGAAGAAGACGACCATCTTTGGGGCGTGTTTATTAAAGATTTGAGCAATGTTGATATTGAAGAGGATGGAAAAATAAAAGCCCAAAGATTAAATGTTGGGTTGAGTCGCGCTAAAGAGTGTATGTACTTTGTGTTGAGCAAGCCAATTGAAAAATATAATGGCTCAATCGGAGAAGCGTTGCGACATTACTACTTTGTGCTTGCCGAAGCGAGGAAAGAACGGAGTATCAGCGAAACCGATGTGAAATCAAAGATGGAGCCAAAAGTCATGGATTGGTTTTACAAAACCGACTTTTGGAAGAAGCACAAAGACGACATTGAATTTATCCCCCAATTTGAATTAGGGAAGTACTTGAAGCAGTTAGAAAAAACTTATAACCACCCAAACTACATAGTTGATTTCCTTCTAGTTTATAAAGATGAAGGCCATAAAGAACACAAAATAATCATTGAATATGACGGATTTAGGGAACACTTTACAAACATTGACGAGATAAATGAGTTTAATTATGAGGATTATCACACCGAAGCTCATGTTTATCGAGAAAAGGTTCTAGAAAGTTACGGTTATAAGTTTTTACGAATCAATAAATTCAATGTCGGTGATGATCCCGTTGCAACGCTCAATGAGAGAATTGGAAATCTGATCAAAAACGGAGTGAGCAGACATAGCAGAATAAATCATATTCATGAGACGATTGAGGGCTTGCAAAATGGGGATATGAAAGAGTGCTCCAAATGCAAAGAGATAAGAACTGCCAATGATTTCAGGGATTCCTCATTGCTTACCAAATATGGTAGGTTCTGTAAGTATTGTAAGGGACATAGTTCATCGTACAGGGTTATGGGAACGACAAAAAGAGTTACAACGGTAACGAGCAATAAAATCTGCCCACGATGCGGAGCAAAAATGATTTTAAGAAATGGTAGACGCGGTAAATTTTATGGTTGTTCAAAATTTCCTTATTGTAAAGGAACACGATCTTATTAAAATTTAGTTCCGCCGCAAAATCCGTCCGTCCAAAAGTAGGTTGAGTAAATTTAGTGTAATATCGGGCGATAGCTTTGCCACCCGCTTGCTGTTTGCTATACTTAATTTATTATGATTCGCGGAATTTTGAGGGCACAAAAAATTGCTGACTATTTTCTCTGGAAAGCAAGTAATGAAAAAAAGGCAATTACAAATAAGAAACTGCAAAAACTACTTTACTATGCACAGGCGTGGTCTCTTGTCTTGCGTGACAAAAAACTTTTTAATGAAAAAATTGAGGCGTGGGTACACGGCCCTGCTGTGCGTGATGTATATTTTGAATATAAAAATTTTGGCTTTGGACCAATTGTTAAAAACGTGAGTAGTGAGGATATTGCGATGATTTCACAGGAGATAAAGAACTTTCTAGATCAAGTGTGGTCAGTGTATGGTAAAAAAGACGCAGCTTACTTAGAGTATCTTTCTCATTCTGAGATACCGTGGCAAAAAGCACGCGAGGGAATTGAATCAAGCGTTGGTTCAGAAAACGAGATTTCACTCAAAGACATGAAAGAGTTTTATGCCGCTAAGCTCAAGCAATAAAAATGTTTTTGAGCTATGACAATTCCAAAACCCGAAGAAGAACAATCGATAAGTTCAATACCCCAGAGGGTAACTGAAATTCCTCAACCAGAAGAAGCTCCGGAGGCAAAACCTCTACTCATTTCATTTGAACGCTATAATCGTGGCGAGTGCCAACTTGATGGAATGAATCCTAAAATGGCAAAAAAAGCACTTCGTGTAGTGCGTGATGTAGGGGTGAATATAAAAGCCGAAGATGATTTTAAAAAATGTTTACCAAAATTAGAAATTACCCCTATTAATAATAGTGGAAACTACAGGAAATTATATAAAGGGTTGTTTGATTTACCCGATGCTGAAATAAAAGAAGCAAAAATTGATTATGACAAAGGCCGTCTTTTCTTTTTTCTTATTGATAGGGTTTTTTATGTTGTTGCGATAAGAGAAAGTCACTATTAAGTGTAATGATTGAACAAAATTTTTCAAAACCTATCGACGGGCTCAGGTCTAAAAAATGGCTGTGGGCTGGTTTAATCATCACTGCGCTTAACCCAATTTTTTCGGGTGTAATTTTGGGTGCTTTATACACAACCGAACCGGGTTTAAAAAAATACGGTCGTATTATTTTGCCTCTCGCTGCAATTTGGGGCGCGATAGCTTTTTGGCTAACTTCTAAATATTTACCGGTAAGCACTATATAGAATTGTGCTAAAAACATTAAGCAATTTTACTTTAGCAGTTTCCACTCTGGTCGGAACCATAATTGGCGTGGGTATGTTTGGTTTGCCTTACACGGCCGCCATTTCTGGGATTGGACCAGTGTTATTTTATTTATTTATTTTGGGTATTTTAGTCATCTTGCTTCATTTAATGTATGGCGAAGTTGTTTTAAGAACATCTACCAAACATAGGTTGGCGGGTTACGCCGAGGTTTACTTTGGTTCATCAGGGAAAACAATTGCCAGCATTATATTTTTTATAAATTTATACTTAGCTCTTTTAGCCTATTTGGTGGTAGGCGGAGAATTTTTAAGGATTATTTTTTCTGGTTTTTTAAATTTTTCTTCGCAAGCTGGTTCTATCGCCTTAGCTATTATCGGTTTTACAGTTGTTTTTAAGGGCATGCGCTTAGCTGGCTGGACAGATTTTTTTCTGGTGGGGGCGATGATTTTATTAATTGGGGGGTTTGTTTTTTACGCTTTTGATATGGCTCGGCCAGAAAATTTAATAAATTTTTCTACTGTTGATTCACTGTTTTTTCCTTATGGCATAGTTCTTTTTGCTTTGGCTGGAGGTTCGGCCATACCAGAAATTAGATCTTTTTTTAAATCAAACGCCAAAAACTATGGCCGAGCCATTGTTTGGGGCACAGTTATTCCTATTTTAGTTTACGCGGTTTTTACAGTGGCAGTGGTAAGTATAAGCGGTGTTTCTACATCCAGAGAGGCTATAGCTGGTTTAAGCGATTTTCTGGGTAAAGGTTTTGTAAAATATGGCGCTCTAGTTGGGTTTTTGGCTGTCATAACTTCTTTTTTTACTATAGGTTTAAATTTAAAAAATTCTTTTCAGTTAGATTTTAAACTGCCCGTCTTGGCAAGCTTTGTTTTAACTGTAGGTGTGCCTATGTATTTGTTTTTCTCTGGTTTTTCCGATTTTATTAAACTAATTTCTTTGGCTGGGGGTGTTATGGGCGGGCTAGAAGCTTTGCTTATAATTCTGCTTTGGACGAGAGCCAGAAAAAAAGGTAATCAATCGCCAGAATATTCTTTATCTTTAAAAACTGGTCTTGTTTTTCTTTTAGCGCTAATGTTTGCATTAGGCGTTGCCTACGAAATTATATATACACTTTAAAATTTCCCCTACTTCGCTAAAGCTTCGCAGGGCGAGCAATATCTAATGCCTAATTTCTAATCAAAACCTAATGTCTAAATCAAAATGATAAAAAAGTTTAGTCATTAGTCATTAAAACCGTGGATAAAAAGTTAGAACTACAAAAACTCAAAGAAGAATTAGAAGAAAACAGTTTGTTGCCTCTGCGTGAATCCAATTTGGTTTTTGGTGAAGGTGATATAAATTGCAAAGTTATGTTTATAGGTGAAGCGCCGGGCTTTAACGAAAACGAACAGCGCCGACCTTTTGTGGGCAGAGCCGGCCAACTTTTAAATACTTTGATAGAAGGCGTGGGTTGGCAGAGGGCAGAAGTTTATATAACTAATATTGTAAAAAGAAGACCACCGGAAAATCGTGATCCACTACCCCAAGAGATAGAAGCTTATAAACCATATCTGACTCGTCAGATAGAAATTATAAATCCAAAACTCATCGTAACTCTAGGGCGTTTTTCTATGAACTATTTTTTACCTACAGCAAAAATTAGCCGAGATCAAGGCAAGGTTTTTAAGTTGGACAGTAGGTTTATAGCCCCAGTTTTTCATCCGGCGGCCGCTCTTAGATCTACGCAAAATATGGAGGCTTTAAAGGCAGCTTTTAAAAGAATCCCCAAGATACTCAAAAAGTGCGAGTCTCTACTTTAGTAGTAAGCTCTGTGGAAAATATGGTTTTTACACCGAAAATAAGCCCATTTTATGCCTGTTTTTGCATAGGGCTGTAGGCTTGACTTCTGTCACCCCAAAAGGGTACAATTGACGAACAATCTGCTTTTAATGTATAAAAAACCACAACTTAGGTTTTTTCTTGTTTTAACAGCTTTTTTAGCTGTTTTTCTGGTTTCCTCAAATATAGCCTTGGCTGTTTCTAAAAACTCCAATTTAGAAAACGGCCGATATTTAATTTCAACTAAAAGCTACTTTATAAAGTCTCTTTTTGGCGTTCAGCACGAATTTGATTCTGGTTTTACGGCCGACCTAACTTCGGGCGAAGTTTGGACACTAGAAAAAATATTTAAAATTAATGTTGTGCCTGTGCCTTTGTATAAAATAAATAGTATAGAGGTGGTTGATACTGTTTCGGCCAATGTGGACGGTGTTGTTTCTGAGACTGTAGCTTCTTTGCAAAAAGACGCTCAAAAAATAAAAGATAGAGATATTTTGCCTACAGCTGGAATTTCTTGGGGGGTGGCTACTGTATACAACGACGATTTTGTAACTTCTACTTCTGGCGGTAAAGGAGTTAATGTTGCTGTTTTGGATACAGGTGTTAATGTTTCTCATCCAGATTTAGTTAGCGACATAAAAGACTGTAAAGATTTTACGCGCGGATCAGTCCCTCGTTCTGCCTGTGAAGATAAAAATGGTCACGGTACGCATGTGGCTGGAATAATCGCGGGCGATGGCGGTTTTGATGCTAAAGGTATTTGGGGCGTGGCGAGCGAGGCTAATTTATTGGTCTACAAAGTTTGCCGCAACGACGGCACCTGTTGGGCGGACGATGTGGCTTCAGCCCTAGATTACGCAGCCAACATAGGTAAGGCCGATATTGCCTTTATGGGTTTGGGTGGAAATAGTGAAAGTTCTGTTTTAAAAAATTCTATAAATTCGGCTTGGAATAAAAATATTTTAATTATTACGGGCGCTGGTAACGATGGTCCGGATAAAGCTTCTATAGATTGGCCAGCCGCTTATAAAAATTCTGTGGCCGTGGGTGCTTTAACTGAAGATAAGATAACAGCTACTTGGTCTAGCCGGGGCGTAAACGATGGGGACTATATAAAAGAGGAGAGAGAAGTTTCTTTTATTGCCCCTGGTGTAAATATAGAATCAACTTGGGTTGATGGTGGTTATAGGTTTCTTTCTGGTACTTCTATGTCTGCGGCTTTTGTTTCTGGTCTTGCGGCTAAAATATGGAATGGTTCGGCTACGAACACAATGACTAATTTAGAAGAATTGAGCCGCGACGTTGGTTTAATAGGCGATGATAATGCCACGGGCTTTGGGGTAATTGTTTTACCAAGAAGCAAGGTAGAAACTCCTCCTGTGTTTTTATTACCCTAAAAAGTAAAATAAAAAACTAAGGCGTAAACTTATCCCGACTATTTAGCGGGATTTTTTGTTATACTATAAGAATGTTCACTGGCGTAAATCGCATTATAAAAGTAATAGTGGCAGCCGACTTTTTTTATAATTCGGCTTTTGCTTCTTTTGGTCCGGTGTTCGCAATTTTTTTAACAAATCAAATTGAAGGCGGTTCGGCTAAGGTGGCTGGTTTTGCCGCTTCAATTTTTTGGATAGTAAAATCTATTTTCCAACTGCCCATCGCGCGTTTTTTAGATAAAACCGATGGCGAACGCGATGATTTTTGGGCGTTATTTTTGGGTTATTTTTTGAGC
This sequence comes from bacterium, assembly GCA_030697795.1. Classification (NCBI taxonomy): domain Bacteria; species bacterium. The sequence goes on along the minus strand of JAUYOV010000004.1, from coordinate 262,716 downwards.
TCACTTATTCCCATAGCTTATATTTTTGTTACAACGCCGATGCACTTATATATTGTGCAAGGTTTTTATGGTTTTATAATGGCGTGGGCGGTACCGGCTTGGTATTCCATTTTTACGCGCCATGTAGATAAATGGCGCATAAGTTTTGAATGGAGTTTGGATAGCGTGTTTTCAGTTGGGCTGGCCGCCTCGGTGGCTACAGCAGTAGGTGGTTATGTGGCCGATAAATATGGCTTTGTTACGCTTTTCCTTTCGGCTAGCGCCATATCTCTTTTGGCTTCATTGCTTTTGCTTGGTTTGCTTAGCCATCTTAGCCCTAAAAAACGCTACCAAGATAGAATCATACCCGAACGCCACCGCCGTATAGTTCAGTAGACTTATTTTTGTATATTTGGTAGATTTTGGCGTATATGAAGGTTTAATGTTCTTTTAAAAAAGGATGGTGTTTATGAAGTTACCTAAAAGGAAAGGAATTGCACGTAAATTCAAACTTTTTCACGGAAAATGGAAAATCGTCACAAGTAATAGGGATATTCCTGTTGAATTACACAAAGAATTGCGAAATAAAATTAATGTAGTTGACCACGAAATTTCTCTGGATTGTAAAGTGACTAGGTTAGTTTCTCCCTCGGGGAGTTTTTGGGAAGGCGAAGAAGCTATAACAAAAATGTTGGCCTGCCTAAGAAAGGTGGTGTAGTTATGAGAATTTTAAAAAGCATCGGCGAGCTGGTTGCCGTACTGGTCGGTCTTGTTCTTTGTTTGGGCTGGGGTTTGATTCGTGGTTATGCTCTAAACTGGATCCGCCCGATCGTAAAATTGGGATACCTTAGGAAATAAATCCAGGAAGGGCAGTCCTTCCGCAAACCAAAAAGGAGGTGGGTCATGTCTGAAGTTTTACTGTATTTGGTGGTTGGTTCAGTGTATAGCTGGTTTTATGTAAAAGAGAAGACACCGTCCGAATACAGGAAAGGATACTTTGTTCCGCGAGGTATATTTTTTTTGGTGTGTTTGGTAATATGGCCAGTTCTTTTGTTTATTGACGTTTTGATCTTCGTTTTAAAGTTTTTAGGTAAGTTGTTTTCTGGAGGGCCAAAGGCAAAAACATAATCTTGTAACAATCCAAAAAGGTCAATCCTTCCGAAACCACAGGCCTGATGGAAAATCCATCGGGCTTTTTATTTGACGGACAATCTGATAAGGTATATTTTTAAGATATGCCAAAGAAGAAAACTACAATTGAAGATCTAGCTAGAATGGTGGCTAAAGGATTTGAAGAAACCGCTACTAAGAAAGATCTCGGTGATTTGCGTTTGGAAATGAACAGACGTTTTGATAAGGTAGAAAATATTATCTTGATTGATCACAAACGCCGAATAGAGAAATTGGAATTGGATATAAAAGAGCTTAAAAATGCTCTAGCCATGTAAAATGGCGTGGCCATCACATGGCTTTACGCCATAGTTCTTTTAAAAAAGGAGGTTTCCATGGCCGCTTCAAAAGAAAAATCTTTCCAGATTTTAGACGAATATTTTTCCGAGACTCCCGACGAACAAATCGCCAAAGATATGGAAGAATACTGCCCTGAACTTGGCTCTGAAGTTGTTCCAACAATGCCACATGACGAAGGTAGCTGGGAAATGCTTTTGCCAGATGATCCAAAACCAGAAGAAGTTACGCGGCCACTATCGCGATGGCGTAGGTTCGTTCATCTTTAAACTTCAAAAAGGGCGGTCCTTTTGGAACTGCCAAACGGCTCAATGATGTTGAGCCGTTTTATATTTGTTACGCGACTTGCCCGCCAAAGTTTTGCTTAGCAAAATTTAGGTGGGCTTGCTAAGATATAAAAGATGATAAACCAAGAAATCGCCAAGATATTTAAAGAAATCTCTATATTGTTTGCTATGCAAGAGGTGGCTTTTAAGCCACAGGCTTTTGAACGCGCGGCCACGAATATAGAAAACCTAGGCGAAGACTTAAAAGATATATACAAAAGAGGCGGAACCAAAGCTTTAGAAGAAATTCAGGGTGTAGGCAAAAGCATGTCGGAAATGATAGAGGAATATATAAAAACAAAAAAAATAAAGGAACACTTAGCTTTAAAAAAGAAAATTCCGGTAGATATAGAAGGTTTAACCAGTGTGGAGGGTGTTGGGCCGAAAGGAGTTTATAAGCTATATAAGAAGCTAGGAATTAGGACATTAGGCGATTTAGAGAAGGCGGCGAAGGCGGGTTTAATAAAAAGTCTAGAGGGGTTTGGCGAAAAGTCCGAAGAGAAAATTTTAAAAGGTTTAGAATTTGTTAAAAAACATATCTACCGCTATGTTTTGGGTTTTGTTTTGCCGGAAATTAGGGAAATAATTTCACGCTTAGAAAAAAGCCAATATACAGAAAAAGTTTTATTATGCGGTTCGGCCCGCCGAATGCAGGAAACTGTGGGCGATATAGATATTTTAATAACTTCTAAAAAACCAAAAGAAGTTATGGATCTTTTTATTAAAATGCCCGAAGTTGGGCGAGTGGTGGCGAAAGGCGAAACTAAAAGTGTGGTTAAATTAAGAAATGGTTTAGAAATGGATTTACGCGTGGTGGTCCCCGAAAGTTTTGGGGCGGCCGCCCAGTATTTTACCGGAGACAAAAACCATAATGTTGAATTGCGAAAGATTGCTATAGATAAAGGATATAAATTAAACGAATACGGCCTCTTTAAGGTCGCGGAAAGGCGCGGATCAAAACGCGGATTTACGCGGAAAGAGGTTATGATTGCTGGTAAAACCGAGGAGGAAATATATAATAAACTTGGCTTGGATTATATTGAACCTGAACTCCGAACATTATCAGGCGAGATTGAAGCCGCTCAAAATCATATATTACCAAAACTCATTGGGTACAATGACTTGAAGGGAGACTTGCAGATTCAAACTACTTGGACCGATGGCGAAAACACAATAGAAGAAATGGCAGAAGCGGCTATGAAGATGGGTTTAGAATATATTTTAATAACCGATCATACAAAATCCCTTGCTATGACAGGCGGATCAGACGAGAAAAAATTAGAAAAGCAAATGTCTGCGATTGACGAAATTAACTATAAGCTAAAAGCTAAAAGTCGTAAGCTACGAGTTCTAAAGGGAGCAGAGGTTAATATATTAAAAGACGGTTCGCTGGATATAGACGACAAAACTTTAGCCAAGTTAGATATTGTTGGTGTGGCGGTGCATTCGTTATTTAACCTACCAAAAGCCGAGCAAACCAAAAGAATAATTAAGGCGATGGAAAACCCAAATGTAGATATTCTTTTTCATCCAACAGGCCGAATTATTAATAAACGCCCAGCTTACGAAGTTGATATGGTGGAGATCGTCAAGGCCGCTAAAAGAACGGGCACAGTTTTAGAAATAGACGCTTTTGCCGATAGGCTGGATTTAAAAGATGAGCATATAAGAATGGCTTTAGCAGAAGGGGTAAAATTGTCTATAGATTCTGATGCGCATCATACGGATCACTTTAAATATTTAGAACTTGGCATTGCGCAAGCCAGGCGTGCTTGGACCACGAAGTCGGACATCGTGAATGCTTGGCCATTAGAGAAGATGTTGGGATTTTTAAAAAAATGAAACACACAGAAAGCGCTGGCGGTATTGTGATAAACGAAAAAGGTGAGGTTTTGGTTGTAAGTCAAAAAAGGCCCGACCTAAATCAATCTTGGTCTTTGCCAAAAGGCCACATTGAAACAGGGGAAGATGGTTTGACTGCGGCAAAAAGGGAGATTAATGAAGAGTCCGGAGTATCTAGTTTGGAATTGATCAGAGATCTAGGTAGTTATAAGCGCCATAGAATTAACGCCGATGGAGAAGATGATATTTCTGAACTTAAAACAATTTACATGTTTTTGTTTAAAACTATAGAAAAGGATTTAAAACCTGTAGATCCAGATAACCCAGAGGCGAGATGGGTATCTAAAAATGAAGTCGCTAATTTATTGACTCACTATAAGGATAAAGAATTTTTCTTAAAAAATATAAATGAATTTTAAGGATAAAGTTTATAAATTTACACAAAAAATTCCAAAAGGGAAAATAGCCACTTACAAATCGGTTGCGATTTCTATTGGTTCGCCTCGAGCTAGTCGAGGGGTTGCGGTGGTGCTATCTAAAAATTTTGATCCTAAAATTCCCTGCCATCGCGTGGTTAGATCTGATGGTTCTTTGGGCGGTTATAACCGCGGCGGCCCAGCCCAAAAAGCAAAACTCCTTCAAGTAGAAGGAGTTGGCGTAAAAAACGGTAAAGTTGACTTACTGCATACTATTTGACCAAGCTCAGCCTAGTTGACTTAAGAATATAGTTAATATAGTATACTCATATACTATGAGTTTTATCAAAGCCACGCATTATACATATATGCCAAAGACCAGAACAATTAACTGGTTTACTTTGCGCTTACTTAAAGTTAGAAACCAAGGAGGTTTTGATAAAAATATAGCAGTCTACATGGTCTAATCCGATATATTTTATAAAGATAATCATCAAAACCTCCTTCCGGAGGTTTTTTAAGTTTTGGAAATTGGTTTGAGCATCTAAACTGGATGTTCAAACCAGTGTCCTAAAATTTAGGCCACTGGAAGTTCCTTAAAATCCTAACACTACTTTTATCCTAAGGAGGATAATATGTTACGCATTAACAATACTTTTCAGGCGCTCTTTAATACGCCGAGATTGTTTTTTACCTTAAAGGGTAATTCGGTAAGCGAGCAGGTTATTGGTGAACTTAAATCGATGCTTGGCAGTGAACAGGAGTGCATTGTTTTCACAGACGCCAATGAAGTTAAGGCTATGTTTGAAAGCGGAATTTCGCCAGATTCAGCGGTGGTTCTTTTTGACAGCGGTATGATTAAGCAGTTTAGCCCAACGACACAACTTCGTCCCGGTGAATCTTCAAATATTCCTAGTTGGGCATATGGTGCGCAATGGTGCGTTAGAGTTGGTAGAAGTTGTAGAAGAATTGAGGGCTGCGCTCGCCAATTGCGTGCCGATTTTGTTCGCAATTTCCAAGATCGTATTGGTATTGGTTATTATCCATGGGGCAAGCCTCGTCTCAATGAAAAACCTCCGATGAGTGTAAATTTAGGCGATGTATCTAAAGTAATTGGTAGGCTAAACAGTGGTCCGGATTTCGCCCAAGCCATAGCTGATCAAGAAAAGGTTTTAGAATTACCCAAGGATTCTAAAATAAGCTGGATAAGAATTCCTCCCGAACCTCTGGTTTGTGATGAAACTAGCTTAAAACAGATAATGATGGCATTTGATGAGTTTGAAGAATCGAGTTGTAAATTAACCTCTCTTGATAGCAGTGTTCCTGAAATGCTTTTTTCCGGTGTTGATCTTAATGGAGCGCTTAAGGATATTTATCTTTTTCCTACCAAAAAAACATTTTCGGTGCGTCGTCCCGATTTACATTTTACAGGCGATGGTGTATTCGCTTCAGAAAATGACGAGATGCCAGGTGGTTTTGCGGAGCTGGTTCATTTGGATCAAGCCTACGGAGTTAATCAGGATAGGTGGAGAAGATGTTTTGATTGGTTAGTAGAATCTGGGCCAATACTTTTTCTTGTGTCGCATAAGTGGAGTCTATGCTACATGCCCGAAATTAAGTGGTTGGTAGAAGACTTACGGAGACGCGGTTACCCAGCTTTTTTTCTTTCTACCGAACACCTAGATTGTCTCACTATTAATTCTCATGGAGTTTATTTGGGTGAGAAAAAGATCGGTACTATTTGGCGACAATTCCCAATCTTTGAAACCGAAGGTAACAAGTTAGGTGATTTGGTTTGTGCGGCCAGAGACGGTTTTGTGCGTATGGTGCCAGAGTTTGCTCATTTCGGAAACAAAGCTTGGTTTTCTATTTTTAGGAGCCGAGCAGATTTTTTCCGTCGTGAACTTTCTCTAGAATCTTTTTCTGTTCTAGATACGATTCTGCCAGATTCTCACTTGGTTCGTCCTCACAGTGTTCATAAATCTTTTCCGTGTTCTGTGGCTGGATTACACATTGTAGGTATTCTCCAGCTTATACATTTAGAGGAAGAGGAGAGAAACCGATTGGTGCTTAAGGTCTGTGGAGCGAATACTCTATCGGCCAGATCCTATGGTGTTTTGATTGGTCATGGTTTAACTAGCGATACTTGGTCAGACTGGATCAAAGAGCGCTTGGGTTTAAACCAGCCATTTATAGTTCAGCGTCGTTTGGAGAGCGGCGTTGTGCGTATACCGGTTATGAATACTCGCCGAAATTGTGGCGAAGCCTTTAGTTGTCGCATTTTGTTGCGTCCGTGGATGGTTGGTGGGGAGCTCGTCTCTGTTTCTGCTTGTGCTGTACCCTCAAATACTTTTAGGGTTCACGGCATGGTAGATATGGCGGTTGCTCCGGTAGTGTTTGGATAAAAAGTGCGCGGGCTTGAGGTGGAATAAAACTTCAAGCACGCGCCAATTTTAATAAATGAAAAACAAAGAAAATATATTAATAAAAAGATTCAAAGATTATGGCTTTAAAGTCGGTTTTTTGCCATGCGGCAAAAAAAATTCTATAGCCGATGTTTTAGGTGTAAGAGTTGGTCACTTTAATAAAATATCTGGTCGCGATATTAGAACTGGAATAACTATAATTGATCCTGGAATAAAAAATTTATTTAGAAAAAAAATTCCGGCGGCAATTTATGTGGGTAACGGTTTTGGAAAGTTGACTGGCATAACTCAAGTAGAAGAATTAGGTACTTTGGAAACACCAATTGCCCTAACCAATACTTTGGCGGTGGGGCCGGTAATGCGCGGTGTAGTAGATTGGGTTATAAAAAATTCACCAGATATTAAACCAATAGAAACTATAAATACTGTAGTTGGCGAAACTAACGATGGTTGGTTAAATAACATTCATAAAAATTCAATCGGTGCAGACGATGTGTTTAAGGCTTTTAAAAATTTATCGACTAATACAGGGGCGGGTTGTGTGGGAGCAGGTGTTGGCACGCGAGTATTTTCTTGGAAGGGTGGTATTGGCTCGTCTTCGCGTTTAATAAAAATTGGAAATAAAAAATATACATTGGGTGCTTTGGTTCAAACAAATTTTGGTGGAGCATTAAATATTTTAGGATTACCCATAGGAAAAATTCTAGGCGAAACCGATTTTGATAATTTTATTAAAACAGGCGATGGATCTTGTGTGGTTGTTTTAGCAACGGACGCTCCATTTTCAGCTCGCCAGCTAAAAAGAATAGCTAAAAGAGCGGTATTGGGTTTGGCTAAAACAGGTTCTGTGATGGCGCATGGTAGCGGAGATTATATTATAGCTTTTAGTACTAACAGAAATGGTATAGAGGGCGAAGGAGATTTGTCTAAATGTTTGCTCGATGCAGATTTAACGCAGTTTTTCTTGGGAGCCGTTGAGGCGGTGGAAGAGAGTGTTTACGATGCTTTATTTGCTGCCAAAACCACTACTGGTCGAGGAGGTAATACTTTAAAATCTATCCCTAAAGACCAAGTTATTGAAATAATAAAAAATAAAAATGGATAAAAAGAAAAAGTTATTTCGTTTGGGTGTTCTAGGTGGTATGGGGCCAATGGCGGGTATCTGGTTTCAAAAACTTATAATAGACTCAACGCCAGCCAAAAAAGATCAAGACCATATTCAAGTGATCTGTTTTACCAACCCTAAAATTCCAGATAGAACAATATCTTTGACTCAAGATGGTGGTAAAAATTATGTAAAAGAGGTTTGTAAATCGCTTAATGTTCTTGCTAAATCCGGTGCAAGTTTAGTGGCTATCACTTGTAATACTGCCCATGCCAAACTTAAAGAAATACAAAAAAATACTTCACTACCGATATTAGATATGATCGATCTTACGGTAAATAATGTCGCCAGTAATTTTGGCAGTGTGCTTATTTTAGCCACCGAGGCTACTGTAAGAGAAAAGATTTATCAATCAAAAAATGATTCTAATAAAATCAACTGGATCTGTCCGGATAAAAGAACGCAGCAGAAAGTCTCTAAGATTATTTACAGCATAAAAGCTGGATGCGAGAAAAATATTTTAGAAAATATTGTTAGCGTAATAAAAAAATTTGATGAAAATTCCGAAGCTGTTATTTTTGCTTGTACGGAATTTTCTTTGTACGCCGAAAAGGTAAGAAAATTTGTTAAGATTCCAATCGTTGACCCCTTAGAAGTATTAGCTAAAGAAGTGGTTAGGCTTAGCTACAAATAAAAATACCCCCAAGCTTGGGGGTATTTTTATTTAAGTTATATTATTTAACTTTTACTTTTTCTACAATTTTAGCAAAAACCTCGGGATTGTTTTCGGCGATGTCGGCCAAAATTTTTCGGTCTAACTCCACGTTGGCTTTTTTAAGGGCGTTTATAAAACGGCTGTAAGAAATTCCATTTTGTTTAGCCGCGGCACCAACTTTAATCTGCCAAAAAGTTCTAAAGTCACCCTTTTTCTTTTTGCGATCGTGATAAGCTTTGCTCCAGGCATGCAACAAAGCTTCTTTAGCCGCTCGGTAATGCGTATTACGTGACCACTTAAAGCCTTTGGTATATTTTAATAAATTTTTTCTGCGTTTAGACGCAATTGTTCCTCTTTTTACGCGTGCCATATTTTTTTAACTTAATCTTGCAAACGGCATTCTTTCTAAAATATTTTTAACTTCGGGTTTAGCCATAGCTGAACCTTTTCCTATGTTTCTTTTTCTATTACTAGATTTTTTAGCTCTAAAGTGATTCTGGTTTGGGGTTCTGTGCATAAGCTTTCCGTTCTTGGTTACACGGAATCTTTTCGCCATCGATTTGTTTGTTTTTGCACCCATATTTTTCTATGAATCAATATTTATTTATGTATAGTTATAGACCAACCGGAAGGCGAGCTAGTAGGCGAACCATCTGTTTTGTGAGTCTCGGCAATCATCTTCTCAAAAGCTATAAGCTTGGTTCTAGCTAAGTCTCTGAAGGCTTTTTCTCTGCCTCTTAGGAATATTTCTAACCTAACTTGATCACCCTTTTTTAAGAATTTATCAGCTAAACCAGCTTTTACCTCGGTATCGTGCACAGATGTTTTAAGCCCAATACGTACCGTTTTAAGCTCCTGCCTCTTGTTGGAGGCTTTCATTTTCTGTTCGGCTTTCCTTTGGCGGTATTCAAATTTACCATAATCTATGATTTTGGCAACTGGCGGGGTAGCAGTAGGGTTAACTTCGGCTAAATCTAGGCCTTTTTCTTTGGCCATTTTTAAAGCTTCCTGCAAAGTTAAAACGCCCAAGTTTTTGCCGGTTTCATCTATAACTACTAACTTTTCGGAACGTATTTGGTTGTTTATTTTCAAATTAGGTGTTTGTTAACGAAAGCGAAACCAGATCCAGATTTTATATACTTTTCAAATTTATAAGCCTTTTCTTTGTTTGAAAACGCAGAGTACCAGACTAGTTTAAAAGGTTTTTTAAAAGAAGAATATTTAGCTAATCCAGAATTATGCTCCAAGATTCTCTTTTTTAAATCAGCAGTAACACCTTTATAAAAACTGTTATCTCTTAAACTTTTTAAGACATATACGTAATACATAAAGGTTGTCCTACTTCGCTCCTCCTTCGTCAAAGACTACGGAGGACACGGTAAAGCTACGAAGGACACTGCTACTATTCTAATCTAACAAGATCGTTCAATTAATATAGCATGTCTTGTTTAGATTGGTGCGTGCACTGCGTAGCCTTGGCGTAGCAGTGGAGATGGCGGGAATTGAACCCGCGTACAAAAAATTTCTCGATTGAACTAGTACGAAGCCTAACCATTCTTAATTTAAGTTTAACCCTTAAAGAATGGTGAAAAAAATTAAACTTTTGGCGTTGTCTTAGCTTTCAAGTTCGCCTGGCCTGAAAGAGCGGCCCGAAAGGTTGGCACCGCACACTGTTTACTCGGGCGAAAACAGGGCGATGGCTGATAGATTTTAAGCTACAGCAAACGCTGGTTTATTAGCGCTAAATAAGTTTGCACTTACTATTTGTAACCAGTTTTATGAGTTTGTGGTCTACCTCAGCTTCGAATTCTTATCGATACGTTCCTTGTCGATTCATGTCATCCCCGATGTTAATCTTGTAACTCGCAACTTGTAGCTCGTATCTTTTTTCTGAAGTTTCAGGTTACAAGTTTCAAGATTTAAGTTCTCTGGCGATATCTCGGTCGGCGATACGTTTTTTAAGAACTTCTCTCTTATCGCCCTTGCTTTTACCTTTGGCTAAAGCAATTTCTAACTTGATTTGACCGTGCTTATTGTAAACTTTTAGAGGCACAATAGTCAAGCCTTTTTCCTTTGTTTTTCCTTGTAAATACTGGAGTTCTTTTTTGTTAAGTAAAAGTTTGCGCTTGCGTTCGGGGTTATACTGCCCGCTCATATTTTTAGGCTGGTAAGGGGCGATCATGGCTTTCACTAACCAAGCCTCTTCATCTTCTACTGTTATGTATGCGCCTTGTAAACTGTAATGATTATTTCTTATAGATTTAACTTCGCCTCCAAGCAACACCAAACCCGCCTCGAACTTTTCTAGGATTTCGTAATTAAAAAACGCCTTTTTGTTTGTTTTGGCCTCCATTGATTTTAGTTTAACACAGGTTACCGTTGGGTATTATTTGTATTTAAAATTAAGCTGAAAAAATGCTCACGAATCCTTCCAATAGTGCACTCTTGACTTCCATTTGACTATCTGCTACACTTGTATTGTACCTTAATAACTGGTTTATCTGGGGCTCCGGCAGATGTCCGGCATCTTAGATAGCCAAATAAAGAAAGGATTATCGTCATGGCACATCCTAGTGTCGCAGGCGAACTGTACGAAAGCATCACTGGCCAGCTTTTTGAAATTGGCCGACAGCTTCGTCAGCCCAAGGGTTATCCCTACGATCCGGCAAAACTCCAACGCTATTTGCAGAATGCGGTGGAGGGGCGTTTTGGAGATACGGTCTTAAAAATCAACCGCACCCAACCCTTCAACCCCGCCCAGTTTTTGGGCGAAGGTTGGAGCATCTGGAAAGGTCCAGCAGATGGCGATGGTCTCTCGGGCGAGGAAGAACAGGATGAGCGCTCTCTCAACCTCACCGAGCTAGACCTCTCCAACATCCAGTTAGTCACTTGCCTCAAAGAAGACGAGAGTGTCATCAAAGGTGAAGAGAAACTGAAGCGCCTCAAAGCCAAAAATTACGTCCGCCTAGATGCCAAAATCTTCCAAACTCTCTGGGAAAACAAGAGTCTTATTCCCGAAAGTTGGAAAGAAAAAACGAACAGCAATACCACCTTCATTTCCTTTGACGGCACCACCCTTCGCGGTCCGCTTGGCCGCCGCTACGTTCTTTGTCTCTGCTGGGGCGGTGGTGGGTGGGGCTGGTACTGCCGCTGGCTTGAGGGCGGCTGGAGTGCCTACGATCCTTCGGCCGTGCTCGCGAGTTAATAGTCCTTAGAATTCTAGAACTTTTAGATCCTTTGGACTTTGTACTCTAAATTCCCTACGACGTAATGTCGTAGGGAATTTTCTTTTGCAAAATGTTATTATGCAAATGGTATTAGGTGAATACGCGGGCGATTAAGGTTGCCTGCTACCGAAGCCAGTAACCATAAATCGAGAGTATTCCCGATTACGGTTGGGAATAGGGTGGTTTATGGAAGCTTAAAAAAATGAAGATACTCGGTATATAGCGCTAGGGTATTTTAGATACCAAATACGATACAACCCTAAGAGTATTCAAGGGGTGGTGGCATAGGTGGCGCTTTATACAATATATTCGCAGTCCGAATGGCAACCGCAACGTTCTTTATCTCTACTGGAACGATGGTGAGTGGGACTGGAACTACAACTGGCTTGAGAACGACTGGAATGCCAACAATCCTTCGGCCGTGCTCGCAACTTTCTTTATTTCTCTCTCTGCTTTTTGTGGGGAGAGTTTTCTTTATCCCGAGCTATGTCGAGGGGTTTTTGAAGCTGGCCATTCCAGCCACCCAGCATTTTGCCGATTTCTTCTAAAGGTTTTGATACGGCTATATATTTTTTATCATCTAAAGATTTAGTTTCCCATAATACTTGTAATAGGATTTTAAGCGTGTCTGTTTTGCGAAGGGCGTGCTGAACAAACGGGAGCTTCTTTTCTTGCGTTAGAAAAGACGCTGTAACTATCGCTTCAACTATTTCAATAAACATAGAGTCAATTCTGCGGCCAAGCGTGTAGCGATGCGCTTTGGGTAAAATCTGGTAGTATTGAAACCAGATAAAATAGAGATTTTTCATTTTATCAATCAGCGGTGGAAGTCTCGGGGGGGGGGGTTACTTAATGTAGAATTATGAAAACTCAATTGATCCATAGTTTTGAAGATGTTATTAGCGTTGATAATTTGTTATTGGCTTGGCAGGAGTTTATCAAAGGCAAGAGAAAAAGAAAAGATGTGCAGGAATTTGGCTTTAATTTAATGGATAATATTTTTCAACTTAACCAAGACTTGGTCAATTTCACTTATCGGCATGGCATTTACCAAGCTTTCAATATTTCCGACCCCAAACCCCGAAACATACATAAAGCCACAGTTCGGGATAGGCTACTTCACCACGCAATTTATCATATTCTTTACCCTTTCTTTGATAAAACATTCATAGCCGATTCTTTTTCTTGCCGAAAGAACAAAGGCACGCATAAAGCCCTGAATCGTTTTCAGTCTTTTGCTTACAAAGTTGGTCAAAATAACACTAAAACTTGCTGGGTCTTAAAATGCGACATTAAAAAATTCTTTTCCAGTATTCATCACAAAGTTTTGCTAGAGATACTAACTGAATATATACCAGACAAAAATATTATTTGGTTACTCAATAATGTTGTGTCCAGTTTTAAAACAAAACCCAATATTGGTTTGCCCTTGGGCAATTTAACCTCCCAGCTTTTGGTGAATATCTATATGAACAAGTTTGACCAGTTTGTTAAACATAAATTAAAAGTTAAGTATTACATTAGATACCCCGATGATTTTGTGGTTTTATCGCAAGACAAAGAATGGTTAGAGAACTTAATCCCAAAGATTCAAGAATTTTTAATTAAAAATCTCAAACTCACACTCCACCCCGACAAAGTTTTTATCAAAACTCTAGCTTCGGGTGCGGATTTTTTGGGTTGGGTTCATTTTACAGATCATAAAGTTTTAAGAACAGTTACTAAAAAACGGATGATGAAAAGAATTGGAGAGAACCCAGAGCCAGAAACGGTAAGTTCTTATTTGGGGTTGTTGAAGCATGGGAATACTTATGGAATTACCGATATTTTACTAATGTCTTATTTTCCGCTAGCTTAAATGATATATTTAAATCACTATGCGTCACGTTGATTTACCCCAAGAAGAAGAAAAAGTTTTAAAACATTGGCACGATAACGATGTTTTTGAAAAGACTTTAAAAGCCACTAAAGATGGTAAACCTTTCGTATTTTACGAAGGCCCGCCTACGGCCAACGGTAAACCAGGGCTCCATCATGTTTTAGCTAGATCGTTTAAAGATATTGTTTGCCGTTTTCAAACAATGAAAGGGCGCTATGTTTTGCGTCGGGCTGGTTGGGATACACACGGTTTGCCGGTAGAAATTGAAGTCGAAAAAAAATTAGGTTTAAAAAATAAGCGCGAAGTAGAAAAATACGGCATCGCTCAATTTAATAAAGAATGCCAAATATCAGTCTGGCAGTATAAAGATGAATGGGAAAAGCTAACGCGCCGCATGGGTTACTGGCTCGACCTTAAAAACCCATACATAACCTACGAACCGCAATACATAGAAAGTTTGTGGAATATTATAAAAAGAATTTACGATAAAAAACTTTTAGTTAAAGATTATAAAGTTGTGCCTTTTTGTGTTAGGTGTGGTACGCCCATCTCCAGCCACGAAGTGGCGCAGGGTTACGAAACAGTTACAGATAAGTCGGTCATAATAAAATTTAAAGTTAAAAATCCGCCAGCTGGCGGAGAAAACACTTTTCTTTTGGCTTGGACCACGACGCCTTGGACGTTACCGGGAAATGTTGCGTTAGCTGTTGGCCCGAAAGTTACCTATGTAGAAGTCGAAGCTAATGGTGAAAAATATATTTTGGCTCGCGATTTAGCGCCTAAAGTTTTTGGCGAGGCTAAAGTAGAATACAAAATAAATAAAGAACTAACTTCTAGCGAGCTTACTAGACTTTCTTACGAACCACTTTTTGCTGTTAAAGAGTTGGAATCCGAAAATTCGTACAGAGTTTACGAAGCCGATTTTGTAACTACCGCAGATGGTACGGGCATTGTGCATACAGCCGTAATGTATGGCGTCGACGATTTTGAACTCGGTTCCAAATTAAATTTGCCTAAATTCCACACGGTTAATCGTGAAGGAGTTTTTGTAAAATCTGTTCCTATAGTAGGCGGGCTTGCTGTTGTTAGTGAAAACAAAAAAGACCCCATAACCGAAAAAACGATTTTGTTTTACTTAAAAAAACAAAATTTGCTGTTTAATGAGTCAAGCTATAAGCACGAATATCCTTTTTGCTGGAGGTGTAAATCGCCCTTACTATATTACGCCCAAGAAAGTTGGTTTATAAAAATGTCGGCGTTAAGAAACGATCTAATTAAAAATAACGAAAAAGTTAATTGGGTGCCCGAACACATTAAAGATGGCCGGTTTGGCGAATGGTTACGCGAGGTTAAAGACTGGGCTATAAGCCGCGAACGCTATTGGGGAACACCCTTGCCAATTTGGGCATGCACCAAATGCGAACACAAAACTGTTATTGGTTCTTTAGCCGAGCTTAACGAACACCGCCTAGATTCTCCAACCACTTTAATTTTAATGCGCCATGGCGAAGCAGAATCTAACGCTAAAGGTATTTGCAGTGCTTACCCTGAAAAGATTTTAAACCCCCTAACCGAAAAGGGTAGAAAACAAGCAGAGGCATCCGCCCAAAATATAAAAAAACTTTTGGCGGCTAATAAGGTATCGGCCATATATTCATCGGATCTATTAAGAGCCAGAGAGACGGCTCAAATATTGGCGGACGAACTTAAAATAAAAGAAGTAATTTTTGATGAACGCTTACGCGAAATAAACACTGGCGAGTTTAATGGCGGGCCATTTTTGGAATATGAAAAATATTTTAATTCTTTTAAAGATAAATTTATTCGCCCCGCGCCGGCAGGCGAATCGTGGTTGGATGTGGCCAAACGGGTGCGCGAATTTATGATGGATGTTTCTAGAGAACACGCTGGCAAGAAGGTGGTTGTGGTAAGCCATATGGACCCCTTATTTTTAATGCAATTATCTAATGGAATTTATGGCGAAGACGAAACAAAACTTTTGTATCAAAACGCAGTTAAAGATTCTAAACTAGCTTTGTCCCCTGCCGAATTTACTTTTGTAGAAACAAATAACTGGCCCCACGATGAAGAAGGCAATTTAAACCTGCATCGCCCCTATGCCGATAGCGTGTTCCTTAAGTGTTCTATGTGTTCCTCGAAGATGGAACGTATAAAAGACTTGGCCGATGTTTGGTTTGATTCGGGTGCAATGCCGTGGGCGTCTCAAGTTTCCTCCTACGCCCACCCTTCGCTCAAAGCTACGGAGTGGCACAGCAAGGCTTCGAAGGACAAGAAAAATTTAAATATAAAAAATAAAAATTTACCGAAAGACCATTTTCCAGCAGATTATATTTGCGAAGCGATCGATCAAACCCGGGGCTGGTTTTATACTTTAATGGCGGTATCTACCGCTTTAGGCGAAGGTAATCCGTATAAGAATGTAATTAGTTTAAACCATGTTCTAGATGAAAAGGGCGAGAAGATGTCGAAGTCTAAAGGGAACATTGTAGACCCTTGGCTGGTGGGTGAGAAAGTTGGGTTCGATATGATGCGTTGGTATTTTTACACTGTAAACGCGCCGGGCGATAATAAACTTTTTAGTTTGCGCGATATAGAATCTAAAAAACGTAGATTCGCCGATACTTTAATTAATTCGTTTTTGTTTTTAGAAACTTATTACACCGAAGCTCCGAAATCTTTACTAGCCAAAACAGATATTTTAGATAAATGGGTTTTGATTAAAACAGAAATGTTGGAGTTCGAAGTAAATAAATTTTTAGAAAGCTACGACATTACTTCCGCTTCGCGTGCTATAGAAGCTTTTATAGACGAACTTTCTAATTGGTATATACGCCGTAGCCGCCGTAAGTTCCAAAAGCAAAATATAGATGCCGAAAAACTATCGGCTCAAAATACTTTAACCGAAGTTTTAAAACGCGTATCTGTTGTTATGGGGCCATTTGCGCCGTTTATATCGGAATGGCTCTATCAAGAATTACGCGGATTAACGCAAGGATCAGCGCGGATCAGCGCGGATAAAAATCGGCGTTTATCGGCGTTTGGGGAGTCGGTTCATTTGGAAAAATGGCCAAATACCAAAACTGTTAAGGCTTCCGATATTACGAAAGTCATGGATAGAGCCCGCGAAATTGTGGCGCTGGGGCTTGCCGAGCGCGCTCAAGCGGGTTTGCGCGTACGCCAGCCCTTAAATGCTTTATATGTTTCACCGGCTGATTACAATTTAATTGGCGATGTTCTATATATAGTTGCCGAAGAACTCAATGTTAAAAAAGTTTTAAGTGATAGAAAAATAGAAAAGAACAACGTTAATTTGGATACCGAACTTACGGCGGAGCTTAAGGAAGAAGGAATGGTTCGTGAAATGATTCGCAATATAAACGAAATGCGAAAAGAAGCCAAATTAACACCAGAAGATAAAATAATTTTACATTACGAACTTAACCAAAACGCCAACTTTAAAGAATTATTAACTCGTTGGG
Organism: bacterium; assembly: GCA_030697795.1. Classification (NCBI taxonomy): domain Bacteria; species bacterium. The sequence goes on along the minus strand of JAUYOV010000004.1, from coordinate 245,834 downwards.
AACAAGTTATAAAAGCCGAAACTCGTTCTACACAAATTAACTTTGGCATAACCGAACACGAAAATTTCTTGGTCCACAAAGTTTGGAATTATGAAGGATTTGAAATCGGGGTGGGGATTAAAAATATTTAAAATAATATGCCTAATAACTACGAAACAAATAGTCAAAGACAAAGATATGTCCAAAAAAGCGGTAGAGCTTGGGAGCATTTTGTCAGAGATAAAGTAAATCAAGATTTGATTTCTCTTAAATCTAAATTAAAAGTCATAAGAGGTGATGATGCTAGAAATGATAGTAGTTTATGGAAAAAACTTAGTATTCCCGTTGGCAAAATTAATTCTAATCAAAGAATTTGGGGCGATATAGATCTTGTTGTAGTTGATGGAAACAACAATCCCGTTGCAATTATAAGTTGTAAAACTAGTTTACACGGAAGACTTTCAGAATCATTATTTTATGCTGTTGTTTTAAAAGATATGATTCCAAGTTTAAAATTTGTTTTCTCTACTCCTGACAAAGGAAGACAGCAAAGTGGGCGGTCTTGGCAGTCAGAATGGGGTAGTGAAGAAAGTCCAACAAAAGATAGACAACTAGGTTCCCATTATACAGACGGAATATATATTGAAAACAACAAAACTAAATTAGGAGGCAAGTTAAAAGCATTAAGTAGTTTAGCCAAAGACCTTGTTAATTGGTATTCAAACAAATTAAACTAACTTTCCTTGGTTAATTTCTTTTTCTAGTCTGTCTTTAGCGATTTTACAGTATTGAGGAGAAACATCTATGTGTATAAAATTTCTACCAGTTTTGGCGGCTACAGTTGCTACTGTGCCTGTTCCTCCAAACATATCCAAAATAGTACTATCTTTATAGGAATAGAATTTTACTAATCTATATATTAAATCTTCGGGAAATGGAGCTGGATGTCCTTTTCTTTGTCTTTCTGGCCAAATCTGCCAAAATCCATCGGAAAATTTCATAAACTCATCTTTGGTAATATCAGCCATTTTACTATCTCCATCTAAACGATCTTGATCTTTAGAGAAAATCAAAACATATTCCCAAGACGGAACAATATGTGGGTTGGCTGGGCTTTTAAAACTTCCCCACGCAGTTCGTTTTAGCATTGTTTGTTTGTACCATATAATTTCTGTTCGAAATTTCATTCCGAGTTTCCTGAGTTGAGCTATAAAATCGTGATGTATTGGTACAAAATCTTTTATACCAGTTGGAGCAATATTTATAGCAAATCTTCCACCAGGAACTAAAACTCTTTTTGTTTCCTGCCAAACTTTATACAACCAATCAAGATAGTCAGAATACTCCATTTTATCGTTATGATTATCATAGCTTTTTCCAACGTTATATGGCGGGGAAGTTATTGCTAGGTGTACTGAACTTTCTGGTATTTTTTTAATTGTTTCCAAAACATCGCCACAGTTAATTTTATTTACTAAGGTTTCTAGATTACGAATGACACTTATAACCCTGCCTTGTATTTCAAGTTGTTTTACAAATATTGGTTTGAGTTCTGGATTAGCTGGTTGAAGCCTAAAGCCATTTTTTTCTTTATATATCTTTTTTAATGTTGTTTCACTTCCATTTATAAGTGCAACTATACTATCTCCGTCTTTTGCAGTATCTTGCTTACGAACAATCACTGTATCTCCACTAAAAATTCCTTCGCCAATCATACTATTACCATTAACTGTTAAAGCAAAGTGTTCACCCTGTTGAGATAAAAGGTTTTTTGGTACTGATATTTTTTCTGGGATTTCATATGTTTCTATTGGTTCACCAGCCGTGATGGTTCCAACAAGGGGTACGGAAACCAATGTTTCTAAAGATTTAATTTCTATATTTCTTTTTTGATGTTTTTCTTTATTTATATAACCCTTACTTGCAATGGCATCTAGGTGCTCATTAATGGTGGCAGAGGAAGTAAGTTTAAAATATTTCCCGATTTCTTTATGGGAAGGAGCATAGCCTTTCTTATTGCTATATTTAGTTACAAAATCAAGGATTTGTTTTTGCCTAGGAGTTAGATTATTCATAACTTAATTATACTATTTTCAATACCGAAAATTAACCGAAAGTTATCCACAACCGATATAATTCAAGTGCAGATAATTTCATGTTTCTATAAGGTTATAAAAATATTTTACAGGAGTGGGAAAGTTGCGGTAAAATTAAATCAAGAACGGATTAAACTAATAAGAATCGGCTAATAACAGCCTGACATTCTCAAGTATGTTGGGATGTTGTAAATAAGATGAGTAAAGAAGTATTAAAATCAATTAATGTATTTGTTAAATTTGATCCAGTTATGGAAGCAATTACTGGTCAGACAGAAATGAAAATTATTATGAGTCATGACGCACCATTTATTTTTCTCTTGCATAGTATTTTTGCTTCTTATCCTGAAATCCAAAGACGGTACCCGCCGGGCAAACTAATAATGACGCTAAATGGTCAACGACCATCAGAGCACGAACTTCTTAATGATGGAGATAGAGTGGGTTTTTTCATATAAGACTCTTATCCAATGACCCCTACCAACTAGCAAGGACCATCCTTGCCAGAATGTGATAATTTTATGCCGCGAATTACATCTGTGACCGTTGAATGCAAATGTGGGGAGAAGATTTTTAAATATCATAAATTGGCACAAACGACAACCCAACATACTTGAGAATGTTGGTATGTTCTAAAATGGAAAAAATTAAATACACTCTAAAAATAAGTAAGAAAGCCAGAAGATTAAGGCTGGCTATTTATTGCGACGGCGCGGTGGTGTTAACCGCGCCTCATTCGGCTAACCAGAATTTTATAAACCAGTTTGTTAATAAAAACAAAAACTGGATTTTAAAAAAGTTAGAAGGTTTTAAGCCTTTTGTTCCAAGGGTGCCTGTAAAAAATACCAGAAAAGAATTTATTAAACACAAAACCCAAGCATTGGCGTTGGCTCAAAGCAGGGTAGAATATTTTAATAAGTTGTATAATTTTAAATTTAATAAAATTAATATAAGAAACCAGAAAACTCGCTGGGGCAGTTGTTCTAAAAAGGGTAATTTAAATTTTAACTACAAAATTGCGCTTTTGTCGCCAAGTTTTGCCGACTATATTATTGTTCACGAACTTTGCCACTTGGGCGAATTTAATCATTCGCATAATTTTTGGAATTTAGTGGCCAAAACAATTCCAGATTATTTGTCTATAAGAAAAGAACTAAAACACGGCGGTATTGCTTTTTATTAGGACGCTTCAGTGTTAAAATTAAAATATAACTTTAATAAAAGTCGAAAATAGTAATTAAAATTAATACTATGGCAATTAAATTAAATAAAAATAAGACGGGTTTGGCGGTGGGTTTGTTTATGGGTTTATGGCATGCGGTTTGGTCACTTTTGGTTTCTGCTGATTTTGCCCAAAGGTTTTTAGACATGGTTTATGGACTTCACTTCTTAAACAATCCCCATACTGTTTCGGCGTTTATGATGGTTAACGCTGTAAAATTGATTGTATTTACGGCCGTAATGGGTTATGTAATAGGTTTTGTTTTTGCTTTCATTTGGAACAAAGGGCACGGCCGAGATTAGTTAAGCGAGAATTTATAAACTTTAAAAGCAGGAATAGCGTTCGTTCCATAGCCGGTTATTGTTATAACCGGTTTTTGGTTGTTTTTTTGTAACAGGGCTTCAATATTTTTGGCATATTCTGTTGAGATGGTTGGTTTTAAAGGTGAAGCTTCTTCGGCCTTTACAAAGTAAAGTGTAAAGTCTTTAAAAGCCGAGACGCCGTTTTTTTCTATAATATTTTCAAAGTTACTCGCCGTCATAACAGGTATACCGTGGTAATATTGCCTTCGCGAAAAAAGCCAAAGTTGAGCTTGCAAAGCAATATTGTCGTCGTAAATTATGCCGGTTGGCGCCAGTGTGGCGGGGTATTTTTGTGAATAATCTTGTATAACTTTATTTAAATAAGGATTGAGATGTGTAGGTAAATTCTCGGGTCTGTTACCGTTAAAAACAGAATCGAAATATTTATCTAGTTTTACTACGCCGTAATCGGGTTTAGAAAAAGCAAAAAAGTAAAGTTCGCTGCAAATTATGGCAGTAAATATTAAACCAACACTTAAGAATCTATACGGTTTTTGCCATAAAAATAAAATAAACGCAGTTATAAAAAATATGGCAGGAATTACAAGTAAAGAAACAAAACGAATGGCTGAACCAGTTTGGGTTAAAAGTAAAATTATAAAAACAAAAGAAATTAACACTAAAGACAATTCTTTTCTTTGTTTTATGGTGGCGAAAACTAAACTAATCAAGACTATTACTAGGAATGGCATAGAAAACACTGCGGGCAAATTTTCGCCAATTTTAGAAAAAGGATCCTGGGTTTTGCCACCGAAAGCTTCAATGGGCCAAGGGGTATCTTGTTTTAGAAGATAAGCCAACTGCAGATCAAAATGCCCAAAGGTTTTGTAAGAATAAATGTTATAAACAATAACCGGCGAGAAAATTATTATAGCCAAAACGATAGCTAGGCAGATAGATCGCCAGGAAATCCTAGAAGGTTCAACCTTCCAGGAAGGTTGAACCTTCTTAATGACAAGAAAGACAAGGTAAGTTGGAATCAAAAAAACGGCGATATATTTGGTTAACATAGCCATGCCAAACGTTAAGCCAAACTGCCACCAATATTTTTTAGCTTGCGGTGAGCTTGCCGAATCCATCTCAAGCAGTTTTAAAAAGTAATAAATATTTAAAAGTATAAAAAAGAACAAAACAGATTCCAGCATGGCGAGTCGCGAAAGCGAAATATGGGCAAAACTTATGGCGGCAATAAAAGCGGAAATTAAACCGGCCGATTCTTTTTTAAAAAGTTTTTTGCCAATTAAATAAATTAAATAAACAAAACCCAAGCCGAAAATTGCCGAGGGTAAGCGTGAGATAAAAAGTGAATCACCGAATAAATTAAAAAATACTTTTTGAATTAAAAAGAATAAAGGCGGGTGGTCGTGGAAAGATAGTTTAAGCCACCATGGCATATTTGTACCACTCATGGTTCGGTTACTCTCGCCATCCATGAGTCCCTCGACTTCGCTCGGGATAAACCACTGTACCGGCGTGGTTTGGTATGGGCTTTCTAGGTAGTCCAGCCAGCCGATGGATCTAAAAGAATAAAAAGATTCATCAAAAAGGAGTTCGGCCGAACCCAAACCCCATAAGCGCAAAATACCCGCCAGAGCCATAATTGCTATTAAAATTTTACTATTCCTACTCATGTTTAATAGTTTAGCTTAAAAATTGCTCTTTCGCTCGCCAGCAAGTTTTTAAGAAAAATTATCACCCCTCACAGACGATATGGAGCCTCTTTATTTATATAAGATAGTCTTCTCCATAATGCTGTTCGGGATGATAATTTTAATTTAGGATACATGTTATACTTTTACCGTTTATGAAATCTATAGAAGGCATTATTTTAAAAAACACACCTCGCCGTGAAGCTGATGCGGTTTTTACACTTTATACCAAAGAGTTTGGCTTAATGGAACTGCAGGCTAAAAGTGTGCGCAAATATACCGGCAAACTTAGGCATGGCCTAGATATGTTTAATCATGCCGAAGTTTTTTTTGTGCCATCAAAACATATACCGATAATTACAGATTTTAAAATTAAGGATTCGCATTTAATTTTAAAGAATGATTTATACTGCCTAAAGTTGGCGCATTTTGCTACGCAAATTATATTTAGAATCTTTGAACCAGGTATGGGCGAAGAAAAAATTTGGCAACAAACCGCAAACTTCTTTTCTATTTTAAATAATAAATATGCTACTAGAGAAGGCTTAAAGGAGTCGGCTTATTTATGGTGTTATCATATTTTAGATTCCAATGGCTTAAACCCCAGAGCACCAGATTTTAAATTAGCTGATTCCACTATTCTTAGAACAAAGATAAAAGATATGTTTTTAAATAATTTTGGGGTTACTATTGACTTATAGTTGTCAATATGATAGTATGGTTATTAGTACTTAAAAGTTAGTAAAAACCGCGGTCCCGACGATTTCGGGATAACTCATTCCTATAGGAGGTACGCGATGGAAACCATCGTGAGCCGTACTCTGTCGGTGCACAAAGAGCATGAAGTGCTCCTAAAACTTGAGGCCGCTGGCCTCAACGATGAACTTGCCCAGAGAGTCATAGGCTCCAAGGGCAATGACCTTGCCACGAAAGTGGTTAGGCTTATCAGCAACGGCGGCTATGAAGCCACCACTTCGCAGAAAACGGCCCATCAGATAATGGGGCGCAACATGTTTGGGGTAGAGGAAGCGATTCAGTATCTCGGTGTAAAGCCCACGCGAGCGCAGATCTCGGCTTTGGCCGAAGTTCCGTTCACTGAAGCCGAGCTTACCGAGGCAAGAGACACGCATACCCTTGTCGCCATTTTTCCTCTCTCAATCCTGGACATCCGAGGCAAGGTCGCTAACAACGGTCAGCGCCTGTTTTATGAACAGGATTGGTACAACAAGGAGACTTTTGCCAAATACAAGGGCGAAGTCGGATGGCATCTCGTCCGCAAAACTCCGGTTATGGATTCCACGTCCAAGACTTGGGATGATCAGCAGAAGCTACTCGGCAAAGACGAGGAAACACCGAAGGCGCAAGTGGTGGTCTACGCCATCATTGGCCACTTCATGGCTACTGGTGAGCGACTGTTCGAACACACCTATGTCCGAACTTCGTCTCTTGACTCCGATGGCAGCCGCGTTGGCGTCGGCGATTTCGATCGGTTCGGCCTCTACTTCGACTACGACCATGACGATAACCGCTACGACAGTCTTGGCCTGGCCTCCTCTCGAAGTTCCAAATAGGGAGTTGAGTTTTGAAGTATTGAATCCCCGCACCAGAGCGTAGCTCGGTGCGGGGCAGGCTTTTGAATTTTGTTTCTTGAACCTTCGGAAAATCCGAGGGTTCAATTTTTTATAACCAATTATGTTATACTAAATTTATAATGAAAGAGAGTTCCAATTCCAACCAACCAACCAACCAACCAACCAACCAACCAACGTAATTTTTAATTGTGGAATTATAATTATTTTTTAACTCGTCCATCAAGACGGGTTTTCTTTTTTATTAAACCAAAACAAGTTTTTGATTTTTTCCGATAATTTATAACTATTAGCATGAGAAAGCACACCTAGATATGAATTTAGCGATTGTTCAGAAACTCCCTGCTGTATCCTTTTCATTATTCTTCTTTCGGTTCTAGGGCGCAAAATACAATAATGGGGAAATTGCACATAGCCCAAAAAATCAGTTCCTTGATGATATTTGCGCAGAATAACTTTATTGGGATGCAGACGTAGTTTTAGGTTTACATTTAAAAATTCCTGAATCTGGCTAAGCCACTGTTTTAGTTTTTCCAAATCGTTATAAATAATCACAAAATCATCGGTATATCTTATATAAAAGGGAATTTTTAAATGGTGCTTTATATATTGGTCCAGATTATTTAAATAAATATTGGCAAATAATTGGCTGGTTAGGTTGCCTATGGGCAACCCGGGTTTAAAACTCTCTACAATTTCTTTAATTAAGGCCAATGCTTTTTCATCGTATATTTTTCGATCAATAATATTTAACAAAATACCGTGATTAACTGATTGAAAGAATTTTTTAATATCGCATTTTAATATAAAGCATGGTTTATGATTGTTTTGGCTTATTTTTCTTAAAATTTTGTGTAATTGGTTTATGCCCTTGTGAGTGCCTTTGTTTTTTCTGCAGGAATAAGAATTAAAGATAAAAGTTTTTTCAAAAACAGGATTAAGGATATTAAAAACTGAATGGTGCACCACTCTGTCTCTAACCAATGCTTTGTGAATGTGCCTGGGTTTGGGGTCGGTTATATAAAAATTACTATAAGGACTATGCTTATATGTTTGATTTTTTAGTTCTTGGCACAAGCCTAAAATATTTTTTTCCAGCCTGTATTCAAATTGCATAACGTCTTTTCTTTTTTGTTTATCTTTTTTGAATTCTGCCCAAGCTAGAAACAAATTTTCGGCAGAGATTATTTGTTCGTATATATTTTGATAAATTTTCATGGATAGTTTTGATATTCCGCTATTTAAAAAAACCTACGATTTATATAAAGAATTTTATGCTTGTTTGAAAGGTTTTCCCAAGCAAGACAAGTATTCTTTAGGCGAGAAATGCAATTTGATTTTGATTGAGATATTGGGCTATTTGTTGGAAATAAGCAGTTTGGATAAGCTCAAAAGAGTAACATACTTAGAAAGAGTTAGTGTTAAGCTCAATCTTTTTAGGGTTTATGTCCGCTTGGCTAAAGATATTGGTGTTTTAGAGAATAAAAAATATATTTTAATTCAGGAAATGGTTAATGAGATAGGGCGGATGTTAGGCGGTTGGATCCGCTCGTCAAAAACTCATTGATGCAAAACCATAAAACCCTCCTAAAGGAGGGTTTTATGGTTGCAGATGGAAGTTCGAGAGGAGGCCAGGCCAAGATTGTCGTTGCGGTTATCGTCCCAGTTGTTGTTGATGTTGAGGCCGTTCTGATCGAAGTTGCCGACGCTAACGCGGTTGCCATCGGAGTCAAGATTTTGCTTGTTTCCATCCAATATCACCGGAAAGTATGAAATTTATGTTTCTTCTTTCCTGAATTTTACTTGGGAGCATCCGCCTTTGGCGGAATCTCCACCAAAAACAAGCAAGAAGTTCCATCTCCATTTTAGTTCGCACGCTATTAAACCCCGTAAGGTTTAATACTCTGGCGATTCTTTTACCGCCCGTAAAGCTTTGGCGGAAAGGCAAAAATGAGATATCCCGCGAGTTTGAACCATGGTTCAAACTGCATTAGCAGGATATGAATATTATAACATTCCTTTAGCGTGATATTTTTCTCTTGTTACGATACAATTCATCTATATGGCAGATAATTTAGAAGAACTACAAAAAAAGCTTTATACCGAAGAAAAACCGACTTTACCACCGGTTGAAAATATCGCTATTCCTATAGAAGAGCCTATTGTGCCTCCGCCAACAGTAGAAGATACAACTCCTTCGCCGGCTATTTGGAAAAAAATATTTCTAGGCGCGGGTGTTTTCTTTTTGCTGGCAGTAACTGTGGCAGTTTATGTTTTCTTTCGTGGTTTTTATGCTTTTAGAAAAGATCGTATAGAAATTAAAATAAATGCACCGGCCGAAGTTAGTGCGGGCGAAACTGTTACTTGGAAATTGCGATTGGTTAATAAAAACGAAACCGAATTAAAAGATGGTATTTTAACTTTTCAGTTTCCAGATTTTTCGCAGCCGGTAATTTCTACCGCTGAAGCTGATCAATTTAAACAAAGTATTTTAAAGCAAACTATCAATATTCCCGAACTTAAGCCCAGCGGTCTTTATGAAAGAGAGTTCAAAGCAGTTGTTTTTGGCGGTGATAATTTTGAAAGAAAGGCACAGGCAGTTTTTAATTTTAAGCCTTCGGCCGGCACCATTGTTTTTCAATCTATGGCTACGGCCTCTATAAAAATTTCTTCTTTTCCAGTAAGTTTAAACGTGGAATCCTCCGCCGAGACCATTTCGGGCGAAAACGTAGAGGTTAAATTTAAATTAAAAAACGAAGGCGAAGTTGCTTTTAATAACTTAAGACTGCGTTTGGAGTCACCAGCCGGTTTTAGGCTAATAGAATCTTCGGAAAAACTTTCTGAATTTAATAATGTTTGGAGACTAGATTCTGTTTTGCCTCAAGAAGAAAAAACCCTAACTATTAAAGGCGTGGTTACGGGTTTAGAAGGTGAAGGCAAGGTTTTTAGGGCTTTGGTTGAAGGCGCGGAGGGCACAAGTTGGAAAACATATAAAGAAGCCAGCGGCACAGTTAAACTTATTATGGCGCCTTTGGCTTTGTTTATAAATACTAGCCCCGACGGCATAACTTCAGCGCGCGCGAGTGAGACGATTACATATAAAATTGGTTATCAAAATAATTTAGATATTCCACTGGCTAATTTAACCTTAAAAGTTAAGTTTGATAGTGATAGTTTTAATTTAACTTCGGTGCAACCAAGCACTGGTTTAGATTCTGCTTCTAAAACCGTAATTTTAAACCGCGATAACACTTCCAATCTTTTTGGCCTAGAGCCCCTGGAAAAAAAAGAAATAACGCTAAAAATTAAAGTAAAAGATAGTGTGTCTAGTGGCGCTAAGTTACCAGTCACGGTTACTATAGAATCTACTACTAAACCCGAAGGCCTGGCGGTTGACAGAATATTTTCTAGTCAAAGTTTGATCTTAGAGACTAAAGGTGGAGATTGATTTTTTATCATATCTATGCAATAATAAGCAATAATAAAACTTATGAGAAAATCGACAAAATTGCCTGTTATAGATATTAAAAAATATGGCGGACAGCAAGTGGCTATTTTTGGAGGTAAAATAGTTGCCTCCGGTATCAATACAAGTGAGGTTATAGAAAAGGCTAGACAGCAATTGCCTAAGGTTCGTATTCAGGACATTCTTCTTGTCAGTGTACCCAAAAGTTTGATGGTGGTGTATCGCTTATGAAATCTCTGCATGTCTTTCCTTATGGGGTTCGTTTCCGCGAGAATGGGCGAATTGAGGCATTTCCTGCGGTGGAACTTTCAATTTGCGGGTCTGGGACAATGTGCCTACGCGCTATTTTTTATATTGATTCTGGAGCTACTACAACTGTTATCCCTTCTGGCGACGCCGCCGCGCTAGGCTTGGATTTGAGCGATAGTGAAAGGATTATGGTTAGAGGAATCGGAGACGAGACACTTATGGGTCACCGTTGCTATATTAAATTTAAGATTGACAATTTATTATTCAAGGCGCCAGCGATTGTAATGGATAACCCCGCCATCCCTAGGATCCTGGGCAGAGAAGGTATTTTTCCGCGCTTTGGTGTAGTGTTTGATGAATCTAAGCATAGGTCCGCTTTTATAGAAGTAAAGCGGGGAAGTAAAGTTATCGATGGTTTGTTTTTGGGATAAAAAATTTATACGGTGTACTTTTTATAGAGGAGAGTGAAATATGAAGAAGATTTATACTTTATGTGTTCCTTATAAAAATCAGCAGGTTTTACTCGGCATGAAAAAGCGAGGTTTTGGTGCTGGCAGATGGAATGGGTTTGGTGGAAAGGTTAAGGAAGGAGAAACTATCGAAGTTGCAGCTCAAAGAGAAATGCAAGAAGAATCGGGAATTGTTGTTGGTGCCTTGGAAAAAGTTGGTATTATGGATTTTGAATTCGAAGGTAATCCAGAAACTCTCGAGGTTCATATTTTCTGTGTAAAAGATTTTAGCGGGGAAATGGTTGAAAGTGATGAGATGAAGCCAGAATGGTTTAATATAAATAAAATTCCATTTGAATCTATGTGGCCTGCCGATAAGTTATGGTTTCCTATATTTTTAGAAGGTAAGAAATTTAAAGGGCATGTTCTTTTTAAGGATATAAACATAGTTTTAGAAAGCCAAATAGTAGAAGTATCGACTATATAGCTATCACCCGAAAGAATATCGGGTGATTTTTTTTGCTCACAAGCTATCAAATTGTTATAGTATTCTTATGGTAGATTCTATAGATAAAATTGTATCTTTATGTAAGCGCCGAGGATTTGTTTATCCTGGGAGCGAAATTTATGGTGGTTTGGCTAATAGCTGGGATTACGGGCCTTTAGGCGTGGAATTAAAAAATAATATAAAACAGTTGTGGTGGAAAAAATTTGTGCATGGTCGCGACGATATGGTTGGTTTAGATGCTGCTTTAATAATGAATCCGAAAGTTTGGGAGGCTAGTGGGCATCTTTCAAATTTTAACGATCCATTAGCAGAATGTGTTAAGTGTCACTCAAGGTTTAGGGTAGATGAACATGATAAATCCGAAGCACGAAATTCGAAATCCGAAACAAATACCAAATTACAAAACAAAAATAAATGTTCAAACTGTGGAGGAAATCTTGCTGAACCTAAGCAATTTAATTTGATGTTAAAAACTTTTCTTGGTCCAGCCGAAGATAGCTCTAATACGGTTTACTTTCGGCCCGAAACGGCGCAAGCCATGTTCGTTAACTTTAAAAATGTTTTAGATACAACCCGTAAAACAATTCCGTTTGGTATTGCTCAAATTGGTAAAGCTTTTAGAAATGAAATTACACCAGGGAACTTTATTTTTAGAACGCGCGAATTTGAACAAATGGAAATTGAATATTTTATTAAAAAAGATACTTGGCAAGAAAATTTTGAACATTGGCGGAAAGAAATGCTAGGTTGGATGGAAGATGTCGGCATAGATTTAAAACACGTGCACGAAATAGAAATTCCAGCCGAAGACAGGGCTCATTATTCTAAACGCACCATAGATTTTGAATTTGATTTCCCTTTTGGCCGAAAAGAACTTTATGGTTTGGCTTACCGCACCGATTTTGATTTAAAAAATCATGAAAAAGGCTCTGGGCAAAATTTAAAATATCGTGAACAAGGAGATGGTACATCTAGCGGCGAAGAATATTGGCCACATGTTATAGAGCCAACGTGGGGAGTAGATAGATCGTTACTTGCTATTCTATGTAGCGCTTACGACGATACTGATTCATCTCGCACTGTTTTAAAATTAAGCCCAAAAATAGCGCCTTACAAAGTTGCGGTGTTTCCTTTAATGAAAAATAAACCAGAACTTGTGGAGGCGGCTAGAAAAGTTTATGTGGGTTTGAAAAAAGAATTTGTGGTAGCTTGGGATGATCGCGGTAATGTTGGTAAACGTTATTACAGCCAAGATGAAATTGGTACACCTTACTGTATAACTGTAGATTTTCAAACTTTGGAAGATGAAACAGTAACGGTTCGGGATAGGGATACCACTACACAAGAAAGAATAAAAATTTCGGAATTACAAAATTATCTTTCAGACAAAATTTATAGTTAAAAACAATCTCGCACAAAAGACTCGATCCCGCTCCATAACGGAGCGGGATCTCGGAACCCTAAGGACTAGTAACTGAATAGTAGTATATTCTTAGTTTGTTTACAACCAAGTCAATTTGACACAAGATACAATAACTGCTATTATGTTATCAAGCTCAAATAGAGCCTAAATTGTACTCTTAAAACCTTTTAATCACAGGAGAAACTGGCTATGGCTAATGCCCCAGTCGGTGAGATGTCGGCGTGGTCCGGCGTGCTCAAAGATTTTTTCCGTCAGATAGATGACGGCAGTCACACTTTGGAAAGTGTTAAAGCTTTCAACGAACATCGCATAGTGTCTTTGCTGGTAGCTTTAGTGGAGGCAACACAGAAGAAGCTTCAAAAGTTCTTCCGTGTGGATGTTGATCCTCTGCCTCCCGAATTCACCGAAGAGAACTTGGCCAAGTGGGCTGGGTTCGACTTCAGGCCGGTATATCTGCCGATGGAAGGAATTGGCGAGAATTGCAAGCTCAAGAATTGGGTAAAACCTGAAAAATGGTTCTACCAGAAAATCGGGGAAGGCAAGCTCGCCCCCGACAGTGCCAAACTCTACAGAGGTTGGTATCTAGCTGATTTCACCGTCGGTGTGAATTACACCGACGGCACGCAAGTATTTTCCAATGACCCTCTCGCGCTAATCATCAGTAAATTGCGCGAAGAAGGAAAAATCGGCAAACACGATAATACTCCTTCGGGCTCTCGTTTTGCCATTACCAACGATGAATGGCGAGATGTGGTTTGTCCTGCTATCGCCGAAGCATTCGGTTTCAAACCCGAACAGGTTCGGTTGGAGCGGGCTGTAGAGTCCAATGCCATTGGCAATCTCTACGACAGCAATCGCGGCCGATTCAATATGTGGGAGTGGTTCGACGATAAGTTTGAGGACTCCAGCCGGCTTTACGGTGGTCACCGTGAGTACGGTGGTCTAGCCTACGTCAACTACGATTGGTCTAGCAATCGCAGCGGCAGCATAGCTGGTCGTCCTCTGGTGAGTTTCGCAAAGTAGGTTCTTTTCCCCTTGGGCTTTGGCCCTTGGATTTTCCCCCAACGTAAGTTGGGGGATTTTTTTATTTTCACAAATTTGGTAAAATTTTCCTTGAGTAAAGCTAATGAAGAATAGACTAAGGTTTATTCTCGCATTTACTCTCCTGTTTAAAACAGGAAATAACGAAACTCCTTGCTTTAAACTAGATCGGGTATTCTTAGATTATTTAAGAGTTGCCGAGTAAAAAACTATCCGTGGGATGCGGATTTCAGAAAATTTATATTTAGATTTTCGGTGATTATGGACGGTTTAAAGCAAAAATTTGAGGACTCCAGCCGGCTTTACGGTGGTAACCGTGAGAACGGTGGTCTAGCCAACGTCAACTACAATTGGTCTAGCAATCGCAACGACAACATAGCTGGTCGTCCTCTGGTAGTTTCCAAACAAAAGAGCGCCTTATTTTTTAGGCGCTCTTTGCAAAGTTTAGTTGGATTTTATCCAGCCACCTAACATACGACCTATTTCTAAAACCTTTTCCTCAACTAATAGATATTTTTTTATATTGATTGATTTGGTATCGTGAGCAAGACGGATAAGATACTTTAGAAGGTCATTTTTATCGCTACCTCTTATTAAGGTTTCACTTTTTCCATATTTTGATTGGTAACTGGCTGAAAGGATTAGTTCTAAAATTTCTAGAATGGTGTTCTCAATTTTTTGGCCCAAAGTAAATCGTTCCGTCTTGGGAAATATTTTCAAACATTCGTGGAATAATTTATACAATTCACAAATTTTATGCACCAGCGATATTTCAACTCCGTAGGGGGGGGGCTTTAATGGAGAAATTTTCCATAATATTTTTAAAAAAATTATTAGCTTAGAAAACTTGTTTTTAGCTTGGCGCGAATTTAAAAAAGGCAAAAGAAAAAGGTTGGATGTTCAAGAATTTGATTTTAACCTAGAAGATAATCTGTTTCAACTGCATAGCGAATTAAAAAATAAAACATATAAACACAGCCAGTATATTCCTTTTTATGTTACCGACCCAAAATTGCGTCATATCCATAAAGCTTGTGTACGCGACAGGGTTTTACATCAAGCTGTTTTTAGAGTTTTATATCCAATATTCGATAGACATTTTATGTTTGATTCTTATTCTTGCCGAATAGGCAAAGGAACACACAAAGCAGTAACAAGACTAGAAACTTTTTGTCGTAAGTTAAGCCAAAACAATAGCCAAACTATTTTTGCTTTAAAGTGTGATATTAAAAAGTTTTTTGATTCCATAGATCAAGATGCTCTAATTAAATTGATTCAACTAAAGATCAAAGACGATAATGCTGTATGGTTGGTTGAGAAAATAATAGGTAGTTTTAACAAAGGGTTACCCTTAGGCAATGTAACCAGCCAGTTATTTGCCAATATTTATTTAAACGAATTAGACCAATTTGTTAAACATAACTTAAAAGAAAAGTATTATATTCGTTACTGCGATGATTTTGTTATTTTAGGAAGTAATAAATATTATTTATTAAATCTGTCTTACAAAATTAATACTTTTCTTTTTGAGAATCTAAAGCTATTTTTGCATCCAGACAAAATAATTATTCGTAAATACAGGCAGGGTATAGATTTTCTGGGTTATGTGGTTTTGCCTAACCATAGGGTTTTGAGGACTAAAACAAAAAGAAGGATGTTAAGAAAGATTAATGAGAAAAATGTAGATTCGTATTTGGGAGTTTTGAGGCATTGTAAGGGTTTTAATATAAAACAAAAACTGCTATTCTATTTTTAAGATATAGTTTAAATATAATTTTAAAAAACAAATTATGCATAACTTTATAAAAGATGTTTGGCCGAATGGCTTAAGAGCGATTTATGTGCCAATGCAAGGCACGCAAACTTTAACCTTGCTGGTTTTAGCCGGCACAGGTTCTAGGTACGAAACTAAAGATATAAACGGCATCTCGCACTTTTTAGAACATATGTTTTTTAAAGGCACGACCAAGCGTCCGGGCAAATCGGATATTGCGCACGAACTGGATGCGGTGGGCGCGGCTTACAATGCTTTTACAGATAAAGAATTAACGGGTTACTGGGTCAAAGTTGATTCAAAACATTCCGATCTCGCCTTTGATGTGGTAAGCGATATATTTTTAAATTCTAAAATTCCGCAAGAAGAAATAGAAAAAGAACGAGGTGTAATTATTGGCGAAATAGATATGTACGAGGATACGCCGACGCGTAAAGTCGGTGACTTATTTGAAGAATTATTATATGGCGATCAGCCGGCGGGTTGGGATATTGCCGGCCGAAAAGAAGTTATTCGTTCCATTAACCGCCAGCACTTTATAGATTATATGGCTAAGCATTATCGTTCCAAAGGCGTGGTCGTGGTGGTGGCAGGTAACATTACCGCGGAAGACGCCAAAACCAAAGTGCAAAAATATTTTAGTGCGGTAAAAGAAGGCGATGTGCCCAAACCATTGCCCTGCGTGGAATCTCAAGATGCGCCCCAAATAAAAGTTTTTTATAAGGACACCGATCAATGCCATTTGATTTTAGGCGTGCGGGCTTATAATATGTTTGATCCGCGCCGTTGGGCTTTGGGGTTGCTCGCTACAATTTTGGGCGGAGGCATGTCTTCTAGATTATTTATTAGAATTCGCGACGAACTTGGTTTGGGTTATTACATTCGCGCCTCGTCCACACTTTCTTTGGATCATGGTTACTTCGAAGTAAGTTCTGGAGTTGATACGACTAGAGTATACGAAGCTGTAGAAGCCATAATGGCCGAACTTAAAAAGGTAAAAGCCAATGGAGTAGAAGAAAAAGAGCTCCAAAAGGCTAAGGATTTTATAAGAGGCGGAACTTTGTTGGGGCTAGAAGCTTCCGATGATTTAGCCTCATTTTTCGGCCTTCAGGAGGTACTAACCAACGATATATTGACAGTTGAACAAAAGTTCAGTATGATGGACAAGGTTACTTTGGCTGATGTAAAAAATGTCGCCGAAGATATCTTCCAAAACAAGAATCTCAACTTGGCCGTAATTGGCCCGCTTAAGGACAAGACAGGCTTTGAAGGGATATTAAAATTTTGAAATCTCCGTTAGCTCATACCGATATCAGCATAAACACGGAAACCCTACTCCGTGGTTTTGCTATTGTGCTGGGTTTAGCCTTAGTTTATTTAATCCGCGACGTCATAGCGGTGCTTTTGTTTTCTATAATAATTGCGGCGGCGGTGACACCTCTGGCTAATTATTTTCAGGGCAAAGGCATTCCCAGAACCTTGGGTGTTTTTGTTATTTACCTTTTAGCATTCTTGGTACTGGGCACAATACTTTATTTTATAATTTCTCCTTTGTCGGACGAATTAGGCAATCTTTCTTTAACTGTGCCGGTTTACTTTGATAAGGTGAATGGTTTTTTTAAGGTCATAAGAGATTCTGCGCCACAGTATGAACAATTGTTAAACAAGGTCCAAGATAATCTGGTGGCTATCAGTAACGATCTGGCGCATGTTTCTGGAAATATTTTTGGAGCTACCAGCGGAATTTTTGGCGGATTTATTTCTGCAGGTTTTGTTATTGTTATTTCTTTTTATTTAGCGGCCCAAGAACACGGTATTAGTATGTTTTTGCGTGCGGTTACACCCAAAGAAAAACAGCCCTATGTTTTGGGTTTATGGTCTCGCGCTCAATACAAACTGGGCCGTTGGTTGCAAGCGCAGTTGGTGCTTAGTTTAATAGTTGGCGTTTTAATTTATATTGGGCTTTTGATTTTTGGAATTAATCACAGAGTTCTCTTGGCTTTGGTGGCAGGTATTATGGAAATTATTCCAATATTTGGGCCGGTACTGGCCGCGGTGCCTGCTGTAATTTTGGGTTTATTAAAATCGCCCATAGTAGCCCTTTGGGTGCTTCTTGTTTACACTATTGTGCACCAGTTAGAAAATCATGTTTTTGTGCCTAATATAATGAACCGAGTTATCGGTCTTAACCCGGTTATCGTTATAATTTCTTTGCTGGTGGGTGGTGAACTTTTTGGCATACCGGGCATAATTCTTGCGGTGCCGGTAGCTGTAGTTTTAGTGGAAATTATAAAAGATTTTGGACATCATCACGAAGAAAATTAAATATGCCAATATACAAATGGATACGAATGATACAAATAAGTTACAAATATTCGTTAAATCCATTCGTATAATTCGCATAGATTCGTAGATTAGTATACTTATGAAGTTTTATATTACAACCGCCATTGATTATGTTAATGCGAAACCGCACATTGGACACGCTTTAGAAAAGATTCAAGCGGATGTTTTGGCGCGTTATCACAGAATAAAAGGTGATGAAGTTTTCTTTTTAACGGGTACCGACGAACACGGTGTTAAGATTTTTCGCGCAGCCGAAAGAGAGAATAAAAATGCACAGGAATTTGTAAACGAAAACGCAGAATATTTTAAACAGTTAAAAAATGTTTTAAATCTTTCTTGGGATGGGTTTATTAGAACAACCGATCAAGAAGTTCATTGGCCAGGTGTTCAAAAATTATGGCAGGAACTTTCGGAAGCCGGTGATATCTATAAGAAAAAATACAACGGGCTTTATTGCGTGGGTTGCGAATCTTTTAAAACAGAAAAAGATTTGGTGGATGGTAAATGCCCCGATCACCAAAAAGCACCAGAAACAGTAGAACAAGAAAACTGGTTTTTTAGGCTTTCAAAATATCAAAGCCAGATTGCTTCTAAAATTAAAAATGACGAATTAAAAATAATTCCCGAATCTCGTAAAAATGAAATTTTATCTTTTATAGAATCTGGTTTAGAGGATGTTAGCTTTTCTAGGCCTAAAAAAGATTTGCCGTGGGGCGTACCGGTGCCTGGCGATCCCGACCAAGTTATATACGTCTGGTGTGATGCTTTAGCTAATTACATTACAGCTATTGGCTATGGCGATGAAACCGAGCAATTTAAAAAACTTTGGCCAGCCGATCTTCAAGTTGTAGGCAAAGATATTTTACGTTTTCATGCGGCTATTTGGCCGGGTATACTTTTATCGGCTAGTTTGCCATTACCCCAAGCTATTTTTGTTCATGGTTTTATTTCGGTGGAAGGGCAAAAGATGTCTAAAAGTTTGGGTAATATTGTGGATCCTGTGCCACTGGTTCAAAAATATGGCACAGATGCGTTACGTTACTATCTTTTACGAGAAATTCCTTCTTACGATGACGGAGATTTTAGTTTAAGAAAGTTTGAAGATAGATATTCCGCAGACTTAGCTAATGGTTTAGGAAATTTGGTAGCGCGCACAGTTACTTTGGGCGAAAAAATAAACCCGGTAAAGTTTGATTTTGCTACGGATATAGAACCAGAAGTTAAAAAAGCTTGCAACGATTTTTATAAAGCATATGAATCTTCTTTAGACGAAATTAAATTACACGAAGCTTTAATAAATGTTTGGGGTTTGGTTTCTTTTGCCGATAAATATATTAACGATAAAAAACCTTGGGAAATTAAAGACGCCACGTCAAACGTGGTTTCAACTGAAAATCTTAGGAAAGTTATGGCTAATTCTGGCTACTTGCTAGGTGTTATACTAAATTTGGTTGAACCATTTTTACCAGAAACAGGCGAAAAAATTAGAAAACAAATCTGGTTTACAGAATCCGCAATAAACTTTAAGAAAGGCGAGAATTTGTTTCCTAGATTAAACTAGTAAAAATATCATTCCTCACAGACGATATGGAGCCTCTTTATTTATAAATTAGTCTTCTCCATAATGCTGTTCGGAATGATATTTTTTTCTCAAAAACATGCCAAAACTAATAGACGCACATACCCATATTCAATTTGCAGCCTATAAAGACGATAGAGACGAAGTTATTAAAAGATCTTTAGATGCTGGAATTTGGCTGGTAAATGTTGGCACACAGCTAGATACTTCTCTTGAAGCAATCAAACTTGCCGAAAAATATAACGAAGGTGTTTATGCCACGGTCGGTTTGCATCCGGTGCATACCGATAAATCTTTCCACGACCAAGCTGAGCTTGGTGAAGGAGGAATGGAATTTACTAGTAGAGGCGAAGTTTTTGATTACGAAGAATATAAAAAATTAGCTTTACATCCAAAAGTTGTGGCGATTGGTGAATGTGGTTTAGATTATTATGCCGATTTTGCTCGCGAACGGAGTGAGAGATTGCAAAATCGAGCATCCGCCGAAGCTTTTAGCGAAGGCGGATCAGTTGAGCTACGCCAGGAAAAACAAAAACTAACTTTTATAAAGCATATAGAATTAGCTCACGAAGTCAAAAAGCCTTTAATGATTCATTGCCGCGAAGCTTTTGATGATTTGATAGATACCTTAAAAGCTAATAGCTCCAAGCTACAAATTATCCCCGGTATTATCCATTTCTTTAGTGGCAACATAAAACAAGCGACCATGCTTTTGGATATGGGTTTTTATTTTACGTTTGGCGGTGTAGTAACCTTTACTCGCGATTACGATGAAATTATAAAAACAGTTCCGGTAAATAGAATTTTATTAGAAACCGATGCGCCTTATGTCACGCCCGCGCCTTATCGCGGGCAACGCAACGAGCCCGCCTATGTTATAGAAGTAGCCAAAAAAATCGGCGAAATAAAAGGCATTGATTTTGAAGAAGTTTCTCATCATACTGTTGAAAACACCCGCGCTATTTTTGGGATTTAATTTGCCGCATGCTTTTTAAGCAGGTTTTCTTGCTTTAAACCTTCTTTTTCGCTATTTTAAGTAGATGCAAATGGCTAAATACAACCACAAGAGAGTAGAATCTAAATGGCGCAAAAAATGGCTGGCCGAGAAGGTTTACGAACCGGATCTTAAAAACGCTAAGAATCCTTTCTATAACCTAATGATGTTTCCATATCCTTCAGCTGAAGGCTTACACGTGGGTAATGTGTACGCTTTTGTGGGGAGCGATATTTACGGGCGATTTAAAAGAATGCAGGGCTATAACGTTTTTGAGCCGATTGGTTTAGATGGTTTTGGCATACATTCCGAAAACTACGCTTTAAAAATTGGCGAACACCCGATGGATCAAGCCAGAGTTTCCGAGAAAAATTTTTATCGCCAACTGCAAATGATAGGCAATGGTTTTGCTTGGCACGAAAAACTAGAAACTTACGACCCTGAATATTATAAATGGACTCAATGGATTTTTATTCAGTTATATAAAAATGGTTTGGCTTACCGCAAAAAATCGGCGGTTAATTGGTGCCCTTCGTGTTTAACAGTTTTAGCCGATGAACAAGTAATAAGTGGTGAATGTGAAAGATGTAATACTAAAGTTATTAAAAAAGAATTAGAGCAATGGTTTTTTAGAATAACTAAATACGCCGATAAACTTTTAAAAGGTTTAGATAAAATAGATTGGAGCGAAAAAGTAAAAATAGCTCAAAAAAATTGGATAGGTAAATCGGAAGGTGCTTCTATAAAATTTCCCCTTACGCGGATCAACGCGGAAATTAACGCGGATCAACGCGGAATTTTTCTGCGTAAATCTGCGTCAGATCAGCGTGAATCGGCGTATTTGGAAGTTTTTACTACACGCCCAGATACAGTTTTTGGTGTAACGTTTATTGCAATTTCGCCCGAGAAAGCAAAGTCTTGGTTAGATATCGGCTGGCAAGCGCCGAATGAGGTCAGGGAGTATATAAAAAATAATATAACCCCGACGCCTCATGAGGGTCGGGGTCCAGAAAAAACAGGAGTTTTTTCTGGTATCTCGGCCATTAACCCAGCCAACAACGAAAAAGTTCCGGTTTGGATTTCGGATTATGTTTTAGCAGGTTACGGCACAGGCGCAGTTATGGGTGTTCCAGCGCACGATGAGCGTGATTTAGAATTTGCCCAAAAATTCAAATTACCAGTGAGTAGCGCACCTTTAGTCTCTATTGAAGAAGGAATAAAAAAGAGTGGAGGTAAAAAAACAATTCAATTCCGGCTTCGTGACTGGCTAATTTCCAGACAGCGTTATTGGGGTGCGCCTATACCGCTTGTTTTCTGTGAAAACTGCGCAGAAAAAATCAAATCTCAAAAATCAAATCTCAAAAATAAGGGAGAATTTAATTTGGGAGAGTTGGAAAATCCAGGTTGGGTTGTGGTGCCCGAAAAAGATTTACCGGTTAGATTGCCTTACATAAAAAACTTTAGGCCAACTGGTACGAGCCAGTCGCCTTTAGCGGCCGATGAAAAATTTTATAAAGTTAAATGCCCTAAATGCGAAGGTATGGCGAGACGCGAGACCGATGTTTCCGATACTTTCTTAGATTCGGCTTGGTATTATTTGCGTTATGCTTCTGTTAAAGAAAAGAAATACGCTTGGGATCAATCTGTAACTAAAAAATGGTGCCCGGTAGATATGTATATTGGTGGCGCGGAGCATTCTGTTTTGCATTTATTGTATGTGCGTTTTTTAGCAATGGTATTCAAGGACCTGCGTTTAACTAATTTTGACGAACCATTTAAAAAATTCCGTGCCCACGGTTTGTTAATAAAAGATGGCGCTAAAATGTCAAAATCCAAGGGGAATGTGGTTAATCCCGACGAATATATTAAAAATTACGGCGCCGATGTTTTAAGAATGTACTTAATGTTTTTGGGTCCGTTCGATCAAGGTGGTGATTTTAGAGATGGTGGTATAAAAGGGATAATCAGATTCTTGGAAAGAATCTGGAAAATTTCTAATTCCCAATTTCTAATTTCTAAACAAATCACCCTCCTTCGCTCTTTCAGAGCTTCGGAAGGGCAAGCAAATTCCAATATACAAACAAAGATACACAAGACAATCAAAAAAGTTACAGAAGATTTAGAAAATTTAAATTACAATACTTCGGTCTCGGCTTTAATGGTTTTGTTAAATGAATTTGAAGCCAATATAGAATCTGTTGGCAAAAGCGAACTAGAAATTTTTGCTAAGATTTTAGCGCCTTTTGCACCACATATGAGCGAGGAAATATTTAGAGAAATTTTAAAGAATAAAAAATCTATTCATATAGCGCCTTGGCCAAAGTTTGACGTTAAACTGGTCAAAGACAAGGAGGTAGACATAGTAGTGCAGGTTAATGCCAGAATGCGCGCGGTTATTAAAATGCCAGCAGATTCTTCTCAAAAAGAGGTTGAAACGGCGGCTAAAAACAACAAAAATATTTCTAAGTATCTTGTCTCCCCCGTAAAAAAAGTTATTTTTATTAAAGACAGGTTTATTAACTTCGTGGTATAGTGCAATGCCAATATACGAATGCATACGAATTATACAAATAGATGCACGAATAAAAATATTCGCATATAGTATTCGTATCATTCGCATAAATTCGTAAATTAGTATTACGTGAAAATTTTAGATATTCGAAACAATTTTTCTCCGGAACTGGCCTCTAAAGAAGCTGCGCTAGCGTTGTTAAAAGGGCGGGTAGTAGTTTATCCCACGGATACACTTTATGGTATGGGAGTTAATGCTTTTGATAACGATGCCATTAGAAAAATTTTTGCCATTAAAAAACGTTCCGATAAAAAACCATTGCCGGTTATGGTAAATTCCATCAGTATGGCTAAAGCCCTGGCGGTTATAGATAAGCCCAGAGAAAAAATATTAAAAAACTTTTGGCCAGGCCCGTTTACTTTTATATTAAAGAAAAAACCTAGTATTTCTTTTTTGCTTACCGCCGGCAGAAGTTCTATAGCCTTGAGAATGCCCGATAATTATTTTTGCCAAAGCGTTATAACAGATTTTGAAGGACCAATTACTGCAACTTCCGCCAATATTTCGGGCGAAGAGCCGTCTCAAGATCCGCAAGAGATTATAGAGCGTTTTAGCCGAGAAAATTCGCAACCGGATTTAGTGATTGATGGCGGGGTTTTGCCAGAATCCGATCCTTCCACCATAATTGATTTAACCACGGATAATGCCAGAATCGTTCGAATTAACCCAACCAACAAGGAAAATTTTTTAAATATTTTAAAAACAATACAAATTAAATAACTCCAAAATTTAATACTTCTTCGCTCCTGGCAAGGAGGAGCACCTTCATCCTCCCTATTTTAAGAAGTTGAACCTCCTTGAAGTCGCTCAGAAGTATCAAATTTTTACATAAGATGGATTCAAATATAGCCAAATTCTTAAAAGAAGAAGAACAGCGTCAAAATGAAACTATAAATTTAATCCCTTCGGAAAATTTAGTTTCAAAAAATGTTTTATTAGCCTTAGGTTCAGTTTTAACTAATAAATATGCCGAGGGTAAATCGCACCAGCGTTATTATTTTGGCAACAAAATTGTAGATAAAATAGAAGATGAAACAAAAAGTTTGGTTTATAAAGTTTTTGGAATATCCAATAATGACTGGGGTGTAAATGTTCAACCTTATTCGGGTAGCATTGCTAATTTGGCCGCCTATTTAGGGGTTTTAGAGCTAGGAGATAAGGTTTTGGCTATGTCTTTAGAACATGGCGGACATTTAACCCATGGGCATAAAGTAAGCTTTACCGGAAAATTATTTAAATTTGAACATTACGGCGTAGGCAAAGATGGTTTGTTGGATTATGAACTAATTTTGGATCAGGCTAAAAAATTTAAGCCTAAACTAATTGTGGCGGGCGCCACAGCATATCCTAGAATAATAGATTTTAAAAAGTTTAAAGAAATTGCCGATGCAGTTGGTGCAAAGTTGATGGTGGATTTATCACACATTGCTGGCTTAGTTATTGGCGGCGCGCATCCATCGCCACTGCCTTATGCCGATATTGTTACTACAACTACACATAAAACTTTGCGCGGTCCAAGGGGTGCCATAATTATTTCTAAACAAGAATTATCGGAAAATATAGACAAGGCAGTTTTTCCGGGCTTGCAAGGCGGACCACAATTACATACGATCGCAGCTATCGGAATTTCTTTAGAAGAAGCTAGTCAATCTAATTTCAAAGAATATGCAGAACAAGTTGTTAAAAATTCAAAAGCATTAGCTTCAGAATTAACTAATCTAGGTTTTTCTGTGGTATCTGGCGGAACAGATAATCATTTAATGTTGGTAGATGTTACGCCTTTAAAATTAACCGGTGACGAGGCTGGAAAAAAACTAGAAGAAGTGGGCATTGTAGTTAATAAAAATATGATTCCATTTGATCCGCGTAAGCCGTGGGATCCTTCGGGCATAAGAATTGGTATGCCTGCGGTAACTACGAGGGGTATGAAAGAAGAAGAAATGAAAAAAATAGCTGAACTTATACACAAAACCTTACAAAATAAAGAAGATTTAGGTAAAATAAGAGAAGAGGTTAAAAGTTTAGCTAGTAAATTTGTTTTTAATGGATAATATTTTTTTCGCTTCAATTTATAATTTATCTTTTAAGGATGTTTGGACCGATACGCTCATAATTCTTTTTGCGGCCTATTGGGAGTTTGTGGTGGTGGCGGTTTTGCTTTTTTATTTGTGGACTCCCAAGTTTAGAAAATCCGATTTAAAAATTAGAGCAGTTCATACCGGCATTGCTCTTTTTTCGGCTTTAGTCGCTAGATTCGGTGTAACCTCGCTAATCCGTTATTTTTATCCACGTGAAAGGCCGTTTGTCTTTGGCGGTTTGGATGCTCTTATAAATCAAAACCCATTAGAAGCTTCTTTTCCTTCGGGCCACGCCACTTTTTTTATGGCGCTGGCTGTTTATTTTTTCTTAGTTAAGCAACCCAAACTTAGTTTGTTTCTTTTTATTTCGGCTATTTTAATAGGTGTGGCTAGAGTAGCAGCCGGGGTTCACTGGCCGAGCGATATTGTTGCTGGTTGGGCAGTAGGTGCTGTTGTAAGTTATATTATTTTTGAACTTACTAAAAATAGGTTTGGTAAATAATATTTTATAGTCACTAAAAAATGCTATAGCATAAATTTGTGACCATTAGCTTGCGCTTGCCTTTGCCTATTTTAAGCCAATGTATTACTATATGTTGGCTTTTCCGTTCTTTAAAAAGATGGTGTGATTAACTCATCACAAAGGGGGAGAGAAATGAAGAATAATTTGGCCAACATGGTAACAGGGATCGGCGTAATTGCTGTAATACTTTTTATCACGCTCTTGTTTAAGGGTTATTCAGGCGGGATCATGATTTTTATGGTTGTGTTTATAGGCATTTCGGATTTGCTAGATGGTAAAATAGCCCGGAGCTTTAAAATTGTTTCTACACTAGGAAAATCTCTAGATAGGGCTAGGGATAAACTTTTTGCCTGCACGCTTTTTGGGTTTAAATTAAATCAACTTATAAATGAGTCAGGTACGGTTTCGGTTTGGGCTTCGGCTTTTTTGATAGCCATACTTGTATTTGAAGCGGGTTTAATAAGCACTTGGATTTTTGGTGTAAGCAGAAACTTGGATGTAAGCGCTCACGTTTGGGGCAAGAGAAAAATGTGTTTGTATTTTTTTGTAGCCGGTTTATTTTTTGTCGATAGTTACTTTGTGCCAGTTTTAGGCAAAACATTTTTTGATTATATGTTTCTCTTTTTTCTGTTTAGCTCCGCTGTTCTTGCTTTCTTGAGTTTATGGGGTTATGTAGAAAGATTTTTCCCCTCGCAAAAATAAAATCCCGCACCTTTTTAACAAAAAAGGTGCGGGATAAAAACAAATCTCCTTGATTGATATCGGGGAGATTTTTAACTGAAGGGTTGACCAATACCCCCTAGGGGTATATACTTAAAAACATTATGAGTCCAACAAAGAATAAAATAATTCATCGCTTAAAAATAATAGAAGGGCAAGTTAGAGGTTTACAAGAAATGGTTAAAAAGGATGTTTATTGCATAGATGTTATTACTCAAACTTCGGCCGTTAAACAAGGGCTATCTAATGCCGAAGATCTTCTTTTGGAAAATCATTTGGATAGCTGTGTATTAAAACAGGTATCTTCCGGCGAAAACAATAAAGCCAAAAAGGAGATATTGAAAGTTTATAAGCTTAAGCGAAAATAAAATGATAACCAAAACATCTAGAATCAAGGGGATGCATTGTGCTTCCTGCGCGGCCATTATAGAAAAAATATTTAAAAAAGTTGAGGGCGTGGAATCGGTAGAGGTTAACTATGGAACAGAAACGGCCAAAGTTTCTTTTGATGAATCTAAAACAAACCTAGAAACCATTTCTAAAAAAATAGAACCATTAGGTTATTCTTTGGCATTACCTCAGCCAACAGCTAAAGAAATGAATATGTCGGAAAGCGAACACGCTGAACATCTAGGTTTGAACCAAAGCAAAAAAGAAAAACTAGCTGAACTGTCTAATATGAAAAAAAAGTTAATAACAGCAGTTCCTTTGGCTATTGTTAGCGCTATTTTTATGGTTTGGGGAATTTTTTCTAAGTTAGGTGTAGCTTCCGAAATTCCTAATGCAGTAGAAAATGTTTTTCAAAATTTACTGCCTTTAATAGCGGCCTATACTTTGTTTTATATCGGCCAACCCTATTTAATGGGTTTTTATCGTTTTCTGCGCTATGGCAAAGCTAATATGGATACGCTTATTGGTATCGGTACTTTTGTGGCCTTTGCCTATAGCTTAATCATTACTATTTTTAAAGATGTTTTGGCTACTTTCATAAACACAGAAGATACATATTATGATGTTACAATAGTCGTTATCACTTTTATCACTCTGGGAAAATATTTAGAAGCGCGTTCTAAAATAAAAACAGGTGATGCCATAGAAAAACTTATTAATATGCAGGCGAAAACCGCCTTAGTTGTTCGAAATGGCCACGAACAAGAAATTCCAATAAGCGAAGTTATTCACGGCGATTTAATTTTGATTAAACCCGCCGGCAAAATTCCAGTTGATGGGGTAATAACCGAAGGAGCTTCTTACGTGGATGAATCTATGATTACGGGCGAACCTATTCCGGTTAAAAAAGACGTTGGAGAAAATGTTGTGGCCGGAACTATAAACACTAGCGGTGCTTTTACTTTTAAGGCCACTAAAGTAGGTTCCGAGACTATGTTGGCGCATATAATTAAAATGGTTGAGGAGGCTCAAGGCAGTAAAGCGCCGATACAGGCTTTAGCCGATAAAATTTCTGCTGTTTTTGTGCCGGTGGTTTTAGTTTTATCGTTCGTGGTTTTAGGTTTATGGCTTATAGTCGGCGCTCGTTATATGGATTTTTCGCAAGCGCTTTCATTTGGCCTGGTTTCTTTTGTGGGTATTTTGGTTATTGCTTGCCCTTGCGCGCTTGGTTTGGCTACGCCCACCGCGATTATAGTCGGCGTGGGTAAGGGCGCCAAAGAAGGTATTTTGGTAAAAGATGCGGCTACGCTAGAAAAGTTACATAAAGCTAATGTGGTGGTGGTAGATAAAACGGGAACTCTAACCAAAGGCAAGCCGGAGCTAGTTTCTGTTAAAAATTTTTCAGAAAAAAAAGACGAAGAATTAATTTCTATTTTGGCCTCGCTAGAAAAAAATTCCGAGCATCCCATAGCTTACGCAGTTATTAATTATGCTAAAGAAAAAAATATTTCTTTTGCTCAAATAAATAATTTCGAAGCTATAAAAGGTAAAGGTGTTAAAGGTTTAATAAATAATACAGAATATTATGCTGGCAACATTAAACTTATGCGCGATCTAAATATTCAATTTGATTCTAGCTTGATGGAAAAAGATACGGCTAACGGCAAAACTCCTGTAATAATTGCAGCCAAAGAAAAAGTTTTAGGTGTGGTTATGATAGCCGATGCGGTAAAACCAGAATCAGCCGAAGCCGTTAAACGTTTGCATAAATTAGGTATTAAAGTGGTTATGCTAACAGGCGATAATAAACAGACTGCTTTGTATATTGCTAAAGAAGTTGGTATAGATGAAGTTGTGGCCGAAGTTATGCCCGAAGATAAACTTAAAAAGATTAAAGAACTTCAATCGCAAGGTAAGATTGTTGTTATGGCGGGCGATGGTGTAAATGATGCTCCAGCTTTGGCTCAAGCCGATATTGGTATAGCTATGGCTACGGGTACAGATGTAGCTATAGAATCGGCTGGTATAACTTTACTGCACGGAGATATTTCAAAACTGGTTAAAGCGATAACGCTCTCTAAAACAACAATGCGCGGTATTAAGCAGAATCTTTTCTGGGCGTTTATTTATAACATTGTTGGCATACCTCTGGCGGCGGGCGCATTTTATCCATTTTTGGGTTGGCTTTTAAGCCCAGTGTTTGCTGGTTTTGCTATGGCGGCTTCTAGTGTTTCGGTGGTAGCAAATTCTTTGAGGATTAAAACAAAGAAATTATAGTTCGACGGGCTCACTATAAATAGTTCAACAGACTCACTACAAGTAATATGAAAACATACATATTTCACGTTAACGGTATGCACTGCAACGCCTGCGTGGCGCTCACAGAAAGCGAACTTGCTAATATGACCGAGGTGTCAAAAGCAAAGTCATCGCTTACAAATCATACTATAGAAGTGACTGGTGATTTTGGTGATAAAGAACCCGAACACATCGCGAGAGATTTAAACGAAGTCTTAAAACCGCACGGTTATATACTTTCTCTGGAAAAACAAAAACATTCAGTTAAATGGAAAGATTTTTTAATGGCGGGTCCAATAGCTTTAGGTTTTATTTTGCTTTTTATTTTTTTACAAAAGATTGGCTTAGTAAATTTGGTTAACAGTTCGGAAGTTGGCTTGGGCACGGCTTTTATTATTGGTCTGATAGCCTCTGTTTCTACGTGTATGGCAGTTGTCGGTGGACTAGTTCTTTCTATGTCCGCAAACTTTGCCAAAGAAGGAGATAAGATTCGTCCGCAGGTGTTGTTTCATATAGGACGGTTAGTATCGTTTTTTATTCTGGGTGGTGCTATCGGCCTGCTTGGCTCGGCTTTTCAGCTTGGATCAACCGTCACATTCGTTCTTAGTTTTATAGTGGCTTTAGTGCTTCTTGTGCTCGGCATTAATCTTCTGGATGTGTTCCCTTGGGCCAAAAAATTACAACCAACTATACCTAATTTTATTGGGAAGCGGGTGCATGGCCTCAAAAGTGTAAACCATACGCTTACGCCTCTTTTGGTAGGCGTTGCCACCTTTTTCTTGCCGTGCGGTTTCACTCAATCTATGCAGATTTATACACTAACTACCGGAAATTTTTTAGCAGGTTCGCTAATTATGGGTGTGTTTGCGCTTGGCACATTGCCCGTGCTTTTGCTTTTAAGTTTTAGTTCGCTCGGCATCCACAAAAAAGCGCAATCAGGAATATTTTTTAAAGCGGCGGGTTTGGTGGTAATATTTTTTGGAATTTTTAATTTAATTAATAGTTTGGTCGCAGTAGGGTTATTAAATCCAGTATTTAATTTTTAGAAACAAAGATTATGAAGTTAACAATTATTTCCATCGTGGTTTCGACCGGTATTATTTTTGCCACCATATTTTTTGCCAATAATAGAAATTCTAGCGGTGCGGTGGATAGCGTAGCTGTTTCAGAAATTATAGACGGCAAACAGATTATAGCAATCAAAGCCAAGGGCGGTTATACGCCTCGAAAAATTTTAGCTAAAGCCGATATACCCACGGTTATTAAAGTAAAAACACAAGGCACTTTTGATTGCACTTCGGCTTTAGTTATTCCAAGTTTAAACTACAGAGCCAATTTAGCTCCATCGGGTACAACCGAAATTGAAGTGCCACCCCAAAAGATCGGTTCGGTTATAAACGGAACTTGCGCTATGGGGATGTATGGTTTTTCTATAAAGTTTAATTAGAGATTTTATTAAAATTAAAAACAGACAAGTTAGACGCCTGTTTTTATGTGGTGCCCAGGAAGGGGGTCGAACCCTCATGATGTTGCCATCGCAGGATTTTGAGTCCTGTGCGTCTGCCAATTCCGCCACCTGGGCATGGTTATTTATTGTAAACTATCTAAAAATTTTCTTCCAACTCCGCTTTTTAAAAATTTTTCTCTCATCCTTGCTTCTTTATAGTCTTTATATTTTTCTGAATAGGTCAGTACAAAAGGAGCATAATTTCTTGTCGATTTGTTTTTGCCTGTATTATGTCTTTCCAATCTCTCATTTATGTTATTTGTTATGCCAACATATCGAAAGTTTTTATTTTTACTTCTAATTACATAAACAGATATCATTTGATTTTGAGTCTTGTGCGGTCGCCAAAGGCGACTAAATCTGCCACTTTACCCGCCTTTGGCGGGTCGCCCAATATTTAGGTATTTTCTAGTAAAAACGCTTCATTGTCAATGAAGATTTCTTAAGGTAAAATAAGTAATACCTAATTAAGTAACTAAGTAATTTTGTGTCTAGAACCATTTCTTTTGTTAACCAAAAAGGCGGTGTAGGGAAATCAACCAGCGTTATAAACGTAGGCGCTTTTTTGGCAGCGCATGGCAAGTCTGTTTTGGTGGTGGATTTAGACCCACAAGCTAATACAACTTCTGGTCTGGGCGTGGATCCATATCAAATAGAATGGAATTTGTATCATGTTTTAACTAATGGCTTATTACCCGAAGAAGCCATAAGAAAAACCGGTGTAATGGGTTTGGATCTTTTGCCGTCCAATACAAATTTAGCCGGCGCGGGCATAGAATTAGTAACTCAACCTAACAGAGAGTTTCGTTTGCGCGAAGCCTTAGGCCGAGTTTCCACAAATTACGATTATGTTTTAATTGATTCACCACCATCACTTGGCCTACTTACCATAAATGGTTTAGTTGCTTCCGATTACGTTGTTATTCCTGTACAATGCGAATATTACGCTTTGGAAGGCATTGGGCATCTTTTAAAAACTATAGAATTAATTCGCGATAATCTGGGGCATAATATTAATGTGTTGGGTGCGGTCTTAACCATGTACGATAAGCGCAACAGGTTAAACCGTGATGTGGTCAAAGAAATGAACAGAAATTTTCCGGGGCGAGTTTTTAATTCTGTTATACCGCGTTGTGTGTCTTTGGCCGAAGCGCCTTCTTTTGGCAAAACAATTTTACAATATGATCTTTATTCCAAAGGGGGCAAAGCATATAGACAGTTAGCCGAAGAAATATTAGGTTTAGAGAATGTTGGTGCGCCAGAAGTATCTGTTGCCACAGAAGCCGTTGCTGAAACTGCTATTGAAGAAAATATATCAAATACAGAAAGTATTAATAATTTAGAACCAGAAAGTGGTGTCGTGGCGACTATAGCAAGTAACGAGTTTGTTGATACAGAAATTGTTACTACGTTAGCTTCAGTGAATATAGAAAATAGTTCAGAAGTTTCTTTAGAAGAAAATACTAATCAAATTTAATTTAAAAAAATATGGCCCTAGGTAGAGGCTTGGAATCATTGATTCCTCAAAAAAAGAATGGTGAAGAAGTTTCTTCTCCCAAAGAACAAACTAATTTTTCTGTTCCAGCAAAAAGCGTGGTCACCACCGCCAGGCAAGAAAGTGTTTTTTATATTGAACTCGAAAAAATAAAACCAAATCCTTACCAGCCCAGAAAAGAATTTAACGAAACCGAACTTAACAGCCTGGCCGATTCTATGAAGCAATACGGCATGCTTCAGCCGCTTCTGGTTTCTAAAGTTGAGCTGGCTGTTTCTAGCGGCACTAGGGTGGAATATCAGTTAATAGCAGGCGAACGCCGCTTAAGGGCTGCGGGTATTGCGGGGCTTCGACAAGTTCCGGTAATCATTAAAAATCCCGACAATGCTACAAGGTTAGAAATAGCTTTAATAGAAAATGTTCAGCGTCAAAACCTAAACGCCATAGAAGAAGCTTTGGCTTACGAACGTTTGATGACCGAATTTAAGTTAACTCAAATGCAAGTAGCGCAAAAAGTTGGCAAAAGCCGCGAGGTTATAGCCAACAGAGTTAGGCTTTTAGATTTACCCTACGAAGTTCAGCGAAGCATTTCCGATGGGAAAATAAGCGAAGGCCACGCTAAAGTACTGCTCGCTATTAAAAATTCTGAACGCCAGATATTTTTAACCGACGAAATTATTAAAAAAACTTTATCGGTGCGCGAATTAGAAGATATTGTTCGCCAAGATGAATCTTATAAAGCCAAAACCGCAAGAGTCAGTGACCCTGAACTAGAAAATTATAAAAAAACAATCCAAGATACCTTAGGCACGCCCGTTTCTTTTTCGGGTAGCCGCGAAAAGGGCAAGCTCGCTATTAGTTTTTATTCTCAAGAGGATCTAGACAGGCTAATTAAAAAATTAACTAACCAGTTATAACCCGTTGATTTTAATATGTGCTCGGTATACGCTATCTGTATTACAATGTAATACAGATAAATTTATAAAAATATGCCTAGAGTAATTGTCTCTATATCGTTACCAAGAGAACTTAATTTAGAAATAGAGAAAAAGGTAAAAAGCGGTCGTTATGCTTCTAAATCGGAGTATTTTCGCGATCTTGTTAGAAAAAATTTACTTAAAGAAGAACTACTTTTAAAACGAGAAAAAAAGGCCGTAGCCGAGGGATTAAAAGATATCAAAGAAGGGCGAGTTTCAAAAGCTTTTACTAATAGTAGAGAGGCGATGAAATATCTTAGCCGCTTATGAAGGTTCGGTTTGCTGAGCAATTTGATAAAAATTTAGAGAAGTTACCTCCAGAGATAAAAAGAAAATTCAAAAAACAGTTATCTTTCCTTCTTAGAGATATAAGATATCCGTCATTACGATCTAAAAAGCGAGAAGAATTAGGGGACGTTTGGCAGGCAAGAGTAGACGATAACTATAGGTTCTTTTTTCAGATCCAAAAAGATGTTTATCTGGTTTTGAACATTTTAAAACATTCTGATTGATTAACTAACTAATCGTAACCTTTCCTTTATCTTTGTTCTCGCCTTTGAAGTTTTTATAAACTTTAACCAGTCGCGCGAAGGGCGCTGGTTTTTTGCGGTTACAATTTCTACAATATCGCCATCATTTAACGAATGAGTTATAGCCATAATTTTTCCGTTTACTTTAGCTTGAATACATTTGTCGCCAATATCACTGTGCACCGCATAAGCAAAATCTAGGGGCGTGGCTTCTTCGGGTAGTTCTATAACATCGCCTTTGGGCGTATATAAAAATATACGGTCTTTAAAGAAGTCTATTTTGGCATTTTCCCAAAAATCTTCGCTGGTTAAATTTTGTTGTTGCCATTCGGCCAGTTGCTTTAACCAAGAATATTTTTTAGCCAGCGGGCTTTTTGATTCTTTATAACTCCAATGGGCTGCAATACCATAATCAGCATTTTTACTCATCTCGTCGGTTCTTATTTGAAACTCTGTTATTTTTCCTTCTTCGCAAAAAACTGTGGTGTGGAGCGATTGATAACCATTGGGTTTGGGCAAGGCAATGAAATCCTTAATTCTATTTGGTAGCGGTTGCCAATATTTATGAAGTATTCCTAGTGTTTCGTAGCAGGAAACAATGTCGGGTACTATAACCCTAAGAGCCACCAGGTCGTACATTCTTTCTAAATCAAAATCGTATTTCTGTAATTTTCGCCACAGACTGTATAAATGTTTGGCGCGGGCGCTTAAGCGAATGTAACGAATGTTATTTTCTTTTAATATCTTTTCTACGGCTGGTTTAATTTTTTCTGTATATTTTTTATTTTCCGCAATTTGATTTTCTACAAAGTCTAAAAGGTTTATATATTCTTCGGGGTAAACATAAGGGAAAGCATAATCTTCCATTAGGCCTTTAACTTCGCCCATACCTAAACGGGAAGCAAGTGGTGCGTAAACTTCTAAAGCCTCGCGCGCGATTTTTTCTTTATTACCTTTAAAAGTAGCTAGTGTTTCTAAATTGTGGAGTCTGTCGGCCAGTTTAATCAAAACCACGCGGATATCTTTGGCTGTAGCCAAAATCATTTTATGAAAATTTTCTATGTAATTTCTTTGTCCTTCCGAAGCCTTGGCGGAGGAGGATTCACCACTATAATTAACTCGATGTAGCTTGGTTACAGATTGAACCAAAAAAGAAATATTTGCCCCAAATTCTTTTTCTAAAGTTTCTAATTTTGTTTTTGTATCTTCTAAAACATCATGTAACAGACCAGCCGAAATGGTTTCGTGGTCCATATTAAAATCGGCGAGTATTTGAGCAACAGCTATAGGGTGAGTAATATAATCTTCGCCCGAATCCCTTTTTTGCCCGATATGGGCGGTTTCAGCAAAAGTATAGGCCTTTTGTATTGTTTCGGCCTCGGTAGATAAATATTTAGCTAGTATTTTATCCAGTATTTCCTGCATATTCTAAGCCTATCAGATAAGCGAAAAGGGTGCTATTGACAAGAATTATGCTATATGCTAGACTATATACATAGTTCGTTCCATTCCTGTTTTACCACTACACAACCCGAGGGAGGGTGATATGGAAACCATGTGGTTGGTCATGCTGGCCATCATTCTGGTCATGCTCATTGTTGTGGGTATCAAGGCGTTCGGTGTGAATACACGGGAAGTTCTCGGAGTGGTTCCCGAGGTTTACGAGTCGCCGAACGATAAGGCTTTGGCCGATGTGAACAGGAGATTGCACGGGATGTGCCTCGTTCGCATCAATTTCGCTGGCAAGGCCATGACTGGTAAGTTCGTCGACGGTCGTGGCAAGCGGGTGAAGGTGGCTATCGATCTCAACGGTCGCCAGCATCTAGTGAGGCGTAAAACCCATCAGATGGAGTGGGTGCGGTAACAGTTCTTCAACAGCGCGAAAAGATGAGAAGCGAGTCCTTATGGATTCGCTTCTTTTTTATTTTCTACAACTTCTGGAGATTCTTCTTTCGGTTTTAATTTTGGATTAACCCAGCTAGCATATTTGCAATCGGGATAGCGCGAACAGCCATAGAAAGTTTTTTTGGTGCGAGTTCGTTTTACAATCACATCGCCATCTTTACAGTCTGGGCATTTCATATCTATTTTATTTAAAATTCGTTCGGTGTGTTTGCATTCAGGAAAACCGGTGCAAGCATAAAACTTGCCAAAGCGTCCTAATTTAATAACTATGGGTTTACCACATTCAGGGCAAATTTTGTCGGTAGGCTCGTCGTTTTTAAAATCTGATTTTTTTAGTTCGTCCATTTTTTCTTTTAAATTTTTTTCAAAAGGCTCATAAAATTCTCTTATAACCGGCACCCATTCTATTTTATTATCAGCGATGTCGTCCAGCTTTTCTTCCAGCTTGGCCGTAAAATCTATATCTACAATATTGGGAAAATGTTCAACCAATAAATCGTTAACGATGGTACCCATTTCGGTGGGTTTTAATTTTTTTTGCTCGTCTTTTTCTACATAACCTCTGTCTTGAACAGTAGAAAGAGTTGGGGCATAGGTGGATGGCCTACCAATGCCGTGTTGTTCCAAAGCTTTTATCAACGTAGCTTCGGAATATCTGGCGGGAGGTTCGGTAAAATGTTGTTCGGGTTTTAGATCTATTAAGTTTAACAGTTCGTCGGTTTTTAGTTGAGGCAGGATGGTTTCTTCGGTTTTTAAAGAATAAACTTTTGTAAAACCATCAAACTTTTTTGTTAAGCCATTAGCTCTAAAAATATGCTTGGATCCCGCCGCCACATCAACAGTTGTGGCATCAAATATGGCCGGTGCCATTTGGGTAGCCATAAAGCGTTGCCAGATTAAACGATAAAGTTTTAATTGAGCTGGTTCCAAATGCGAAGCCATTTCTTCGGGGGTGCGCAATGGGTCGGTGGGGCGAATAGCTTCGTGGGCTTCTTGGGCGCCCTTAGTTTTTGTCTTATAT
Organism: bacterium; assembly: GCA_030697795.1. Lineage (NCBI taxonomy): Bacteria > bacterium. The sequence continues at coordinate 209,092 of JAUYOV010000004.1, read as the reverse complement.
GTTCTATTTTCTAAATATTTTTCTCCAAAACTTTCTTTTATAAAGCTAGATGCCACACCAACAGCATCTGGCGATAAATTAAGCGAATCGGTTCTCATATATGTAATCAAGCCGGTTCTATCGCCTTTATGATCTATGCCTTCGTAAAGTTGTTGAGCTAGCATCATAGTGCGTTTAGCCGAAAAACCAAGTTTACGCGCGGCAGATTGCTGCAGTGTGCTGGTGGTAAAAGGCGGAGCAGGGTTTCGCTTGGTTTCTTTTTTCTCTATACTTTCTACTTTCCAAGCCGAATTTTCTAAAGCAGTTAATATTTTTTTAGCTTCGACCTCACTAGCTACCGCAAACTTGTCTAATATCTGATCATTGATCTTATGTAATCTGGCTTCAAATATTTCTTCTGTTTCGGATTTCGGATTTCGAGTTTGGAGCTTAGCCGTGATGCCCCAATATTCTTGTTTCTGAAATTTATTTCTTTCTCTTTCGCGTTCAACGATTAAACGAACGGCGACCGACTGCACACGACCAGCCGAAAGCCCGCGCGAAACTTTTTTCCAAAGAAGAGGCGAAAGCTTGTAGCCGACTAATCTATCTAAAACACGGCGAGCCTGTTGCGCGTCCACCATGTTTTGCTCTATTTGCCGCGGATGTTTTAATGCTTCCAAAATCGCTTTTTGAGTTATTTCATGAAAAACTATTCGCTCTATAATTTTTATTTTTTTATTTTTGATCTCGTTCAAGCCCAAGGCTTGAACGAGGTGCCAAGAAATAGCTTCGCCTTCGCGGTCTTCGTCGGTAGCTAGAATAATCTTGTCTGCTTTTTCGGCTAATTTTTTTAATAGAGCCACCTGTTTTTTGGCTTTGGTAGGAACTATATATTTAGGTTCAAAGTTGTGTTCGGTATCTATACCCAGTTTGCTTTTGGGTAAATCGCGCACATGACCAAAAGAGGACTCTACTTTAAAGTCCTTGCCTAAAAACTTTTCTATTGTTCTGGCTTTCGCAGGAGATTCAACAATTACTAGGTTCATGTAAAAATTTCTAATGTCTAATAACTAATTTCTAATCAACTTCTAAATCCTAATGATTAAAATTTAGACATTTAATAATTAGGTATTGATTAGGCATTGGTAATTAGAAATTTGTCATTTAGTTTAAAGTGTATATTTGCCCCCCCATATTTTTTATATATCCACCAAGTTCGAGTCCAGTTAACACGGAACTGACCACATGAGGCTTAAGTTTAGTTATTTGAATAATTTTGTCAATGTGGGCGGGTTCAATTTGAATTAAATTTACTATGGTTTTTTCTTCGGCGGTAAGTTTATCTAAATTAACTTCTATCTTTTCTTTGGTGCTTAATTTTTTTAAATTTAATTCTTGTAAAACATCTTCGGCGCATAACACTACTTTAGCACCATCTTGCAAAAGCTTATTGGTTCCGGCCGAGGTGGTGTTGGTAATAGGGCCAGGTACAGCAAAGACTTCGCGGTTGGCTTCTAGCGCTTGTTTGGCCGTTATTAAAGCGCCACCATCTATTTTAGACTCTATAACCAGTGTGCCTAAAGAAAGGCCGGCTATAATTCGGTTTCTGGCCGGAAAATTTTGTTTAAAAGCTTCGGTGCCGGCGGGATATTCGGAAAGTATTAAGTTATTTTTCTTTAACATTTCTGCGGCCAAGGGCTCGTTCATTCTGGGGTAAATTTGATCCACCCCGCAACCCAAAACCCCAATTGTTTTTCCACCGTGCTTTAGCGTGGCCATATGCGCTAAGGCATCTATGCCTTGAGCCAGGCCACTTACAATAGTTAAACCTGATTCCACGAGTTGAGGAATAAGAATATCTATAGCCGCGCGACCATAACCCGAGGGCGTTCTGGTACCAACTACGCCAATACTTTTTTCTTTTAAAAGATCAGCGTTGCCTTTCAAGTATAACAGAATTGGTGAAGAAGCTATTTCTTTTAGCAGTTTGGGATAACTTTTTTCGAAAAAAGAAATTGTTTTTATATTTAATTTTTCTAATTTTTCCCATTCCAATTTCGGATTTACCGTTTCTCTTTTGGCTAAAGCCTCTTTTATACTTTCGCCGTTAAAATCTAAGCGCAAAATTCTGCCCGCCGAGGCCTGCCACGCTTTTTCGGCAGTTCTAAAAACCGAGAGTAATTTTTTTATACGCGATAAGCCGTAAACAATGTTGAGTGCGTTAAGCCATAAATTGTCCATTGCTTGATAATATCATGCATTATTTGTTTAAATAAAAACAAATAGTTGAAATCAGAGGTTTTATGTGATTATATAGATATATGCTACTGGATAAATTTTATAATTTTATAGACAAGAATGAGACAGTTTATAGTGATAATTTGTCAACAGCCATTGATCTTGTTATGTCAGAAAAAGAAAGAGGTAGACTTAGCGATTCAGAGGTTAGTTTACTTGTACAACTAATTCTATCTAAAGAAGTTAATAATGAAATCTTAGAACTAGAAAGACATATTAGAGTTTTTAGTTCTAATAGTAAAGAAGGTAAACATTCTGTTTTTTTGAACTTATCTTCTCGAGAAAAAAAATATGTCTGAAGAAAATAAAAAAATAGTAAACGAAAGACCTCAGGGTACTTTAGTATCAGAAAAGGAAAGTTCAATGCAGATACTTTTACAAAAAGTTTTAGGTGATGGTTCTTTTTCTCCTAATGAAAAGCAGGTAGATGAAATATTGTCTCAACGTAGAGAAATATCAGGATATATACATAAGGATAGGAAAAGAGATTCGTCTGATAATAAGTTTTATTTTTTCTGTGCTCTGCTTGCCTGTATAGCTATAATTGTTTTGGTTTTATTCTTTGCTAAAGAATTCTTAACACAAGTGCTATCTTTAATTATAGGTGCATTTGGTGGATATGGTTTTGGTAAATCTCAAAACGGTAAGTAGTTGGTCAATTTTTTAATTTTTCCACGGCTTGGGAGAGCATTTCACAATAAAGATTAAGGCCGATTTGGTTGATGTGGCCTGATTGATTACGGCCTAAAATATTGCCGGCACCGCGAAGTTCCAAATCGCGTAAGGCAATTTTAAAACCATCGCCTAAGTTGGAAAATTCTTGCAGAGCCGTCAAACGGCTCTCGGCTAAACTAGAAATTGTTTTCTTATCATGAAGGAAATATACAACTGCTTTAATGTCGCGCCGGCCTACACGGCCACGTAATTGGTGGGCTTGGGATAGTCCCAGTTTTGTAGCATCAGATACAATCAAAGTATTAGCATTGGGGAGGTCAATACCATTTTCTATAATAGTTGTAGAAACTAAAACATTGCTTTGGCCACTTTTAAAACTTTCAATAGCTTCTATTATTTGTTTTTCGCCCATACGCCCATGCAAGCTCGTCAAACGGGCAATAGGCACGAGTTCTTTTAATTTCTCCATAACGGAATTTATTTTATGAATTCTATTTTCTAAAAAGAAAACTTGGCCTTGACGTGCCAATTCGTATTCAATAGCTTTTTTGATTGTATCCCAAGAAAAGTTTTCTATTTTTGTCTCCACTGCTTCGCGTCCAAGTGGTGGGGTTTGTATTTTAGAAATTGGTTTTAAATTAGACATAGCTAAATAAAGCGTGCGGGGTATAGGGGTGGCCGAGAGCATTAAAACGTCTATGTTAGCTTTCAATTTTTTAAGTTTCTCTTTTTGCAAGACGCCGAATCTTTGTTCTTCGTCTATAATCAACAGTCCTAAATTTTTAAATTCTATATCTTTAGAAAGCAGGCGATGTGTGCCAATAACCACATCTATCAATCCAGATTTTATTTTGCCCACCGAATCTTTGTTTACATCTTCCGGATTCAAACGACTAAGCATGGCCACACTCACACCGTGTTTTTCTAAACGGTTACTAAAAACACCAAAATGTTGGCGAGCTAAAATTGTAGTTGGCGCAATTAAAGCTACTTGCGCACCAGAAATTACAGCTTTAAAAGCAGAGCGAATAGCAAGTTCTGTTTTACCAAAACCAACATCACCCACTAAAACGCGGTCCATCGGTTTTTCGTTTTCCATATCGGCTTCTATTTCTTTCCAGCTTCTAGATTGATCCGGAGTTTCGGGGTATTCAAAATCGGCAATAATATTTTCCATCTCTGGTGCATTTTTAACAAAACTAAAACCACGAGAAGCTTCGCGGTTGGCGTAGAGTTGTAATAAATCTTTAGCTAATTTAACAACATCTTCTTTAGCTTTGGTTTTTATTTTGTGCCACAAGTTTCCGCCCAAACCATGAACCTTGGGGCGAGTGAAACCAACATATAAAGATATTTTTTTAACTTGTTCAAAAGGTAAAAAAAGCCTGTCTCCTTTGGCATATTCAATTTCGAAATAGTTTTCTAAATCGGCGGTAGCACCTTTTAAACGGCCAATGCCGTGGTCGATATGAACAACATAATCGCCAGCTTTAAAACGGGTATAAATTTTTTCTAGTTCGTTTAATTCGGTTTCGGAAGATTTTGTTTTTGGTTTTTCGAGTTCGGAAATAGCCTCGATACTGTTGCCATTAAAATCGAATGCTAGTGGAGTATCTAAATTTACAGGCCAGATGGTTAAAACAGAACCCAAAAAAGAAACTTCGCCTGGGTTTAAAACGGGATTCGCTTTGGTATAGCCAAAGTCGGCGAGTTCACGAATTAAGGCAAGGGGATTAATTTTTAAATCTTTTTCCAAAAGGCGAATGTGGTTGCGCCACCAAATATTTTTTTGGCTTAAAATTTTAATTTTGTTTTCATTTTCTTTGAACCACAAAACGCCCTGATTTCTAAATTCAGGGATATTCGCGGCGATAAGTATTGAATCTAATGCGTTTTTTTGCATCGCCTGCAAGTATTGTATGTTCTTTGCTTTTAAGAGTCAAAAACGCGAAAAACCTTAGGAAATCCATCGGAAGGACCGCCCTTCCTTTTGGCATAGTTTTTACTCGTACCGAAGGGCCTCGACAGGATTCTTTTTGGACGCCTGGCGGGCGGGGTAGATGCCAAAAATTAAACCAATACTGGTGGAAACTCCTAGAGCTAAAAGTATAGACGACATCGGCAAGGCGAATGTCCAATCGGCAACTGCAAATTTAGAAATTCCTAAATAAATTAAAAAACTAAAACCAGCGCCGCCGATAATTCCCACGAGCCCGCCAATAGACGTTAAAATTATAGCCTCGGTTAAAAATTGCTGCATTATGTCGCCATTAGTTGCGCCCACCGCTTTTCTTAAACCAATTTCACGTGTGCGTTCAATAACCGAAACCAGCATTATATTCATAATGCCAATTCCGCCTACTATTAAAGATATAGCGGCGATGGAAGCTAAAAATATTTTTAAGATAGAAGTTATATTGCCTAAAATAGCGAGAGCATCTTCTTGAGTGCGGATTTCAAAATCATCTTTGTCGGGATTAGTTATGTTGTGGTTTTGACGCAAAATAGAAGTTATACGAGATTTTATAAATTCTGTGCTGTAGCTATCGCTGCCTTGAATAAATGCGGCACCGTAATAATCTATACCCAGAAGCTGTTTTTGAGCCACCGACATCGGAATAAAAATTGTGTTATCTAAATCGGCGCCAAACATACCCGCACCTTCTTTTTTAAGAACGCCCACCACTTTAAAAGAGTGGTTTTTTAATCTGATGCTTTTCCCTACAGCTTCCTTTTGGCCGAATAAATTTTTGGTAGCTTCAGAACCCACCACCGCATTTTTTTCCATAGCTTCGTCGTCTCTGGAATTTAATAATCTACCTGTTTCGGCTTCAAGATTTATTATTTCAAAATATTCTCCGGTGGCTCCGGTATAAGTTACGGAGATATCGTTGTTGCTATAAATGGCCCGAGCTTGGCCGTGGACTTCGCCCGCCGCTTTTTCTATGGCAGGGTCTTTCCTAAAAGATGTTAAATCGCGTTCTTTTAAGGTTTTAATAATTATGCCAAAAGCCGAAGCCGGCGGGGAAAATTTAGAGCCTTGGGTGGCGCCGGGAATAACAAAAAGCAAATTCGAACCTATGTTTTGAACTTGGGAAATAATTAAATTTTGGGCCGAAGTGCCAATAGACATTAATAAAATAACAGAAGCAATGCCGATAACAATGCCCAGCATAGTTAACACGGCGCGAGTTTTGGCGTGTTTTAAACCGGCGAGGGCAGTTTTTAATGAATCATTTATTTTCATAGGTTTTAGAAAGAATGTCTTTAACTGTACCATCAAGTTCAATTTCGCCATCTTTTAGGCGAATCAATCTTTCGGCAAACTGGGCGGTGTAGGTTTCATGCGTAACTAAGATTATGGTTTTGCCGTTTTCGTTTAATTTTTTTAAAATCTGCATTATGTTTTCGCCCGAATGAGAATCTAAATTGCCGGTAGGTTCATCGGCAAAAATAACATTAGGGTTATTAACTAAGGCTCGAGCAATGGCCACGCGTTGTTTTTGGCCGCCAGATAATTTTCCAGTTTCTACATAAATTTTTTCCGATAAGCCCACATCGTAAATTGCTTTTTCTACAAGTTTTTTTCTTTCGCTCGGTAAAACGTTTGAATATAGCAAAGGCAATTCTACATTTTGATAAACCGAGGCTCGGCCTAGTAAATTAAAAGCTTGAAAAACAAAACCCATTTCTTTATTGCGAATATGGGCCAGTTCAGTGTCGTTTAGATCTTCCATTTTTTTTCCAAAAAAAGAATACGAGCCAGCGCTGGCTCGGTCCAGAAAGCTTAAAATATGGAGCAGGGTAGATTTGCCCGAGCCCGATGGGCCCATTACGGCCACAAACTCGCCCGAATCTATTTTAAACGAAACATTCTTTAAGGCTTGGGTTTCACTGCCGTCGTCTTTATAGTTTCTACAAATTTTTTCTACCAGAATCATCTAGTTTGTTTTAAGTCCAATGGTGGCTACGGCATCGCCTGCGTTTAAACCGGAAATAATTTCTACATTACCATCGCCCGAATAAATACCGGTTTTAATTTCTACTTCTTCTAAGTTTTTATCGTCGGCCGAGACTTTAGCGTTTAAGGGCAAGACCTTTTTATATTTTTTTACAAAAGTGCCTTTATCGTTTTCTAGGACTGCAAATTGAGGCAAGATTAAAACATTTTCTTTTGTTAGCGTTTGTATAGTTAGGTTTACCGTAAGACCACTTTTTAACCTAGGTTCGGCTTTTTCTAAGGCAATTTTTACTTTAAAGTTAGCCACGCCATCTACCACAGTTTCAGCGGGGTCAATATAAATTACTTTGCCTAAGAAACCTTCTTCGCCCAAAGCGTCAAAAGTTATTTTTACTGTATTAGCTAAAGAAATTTTAGCCACATCAACTTCTGGTATAAAAGATTCTATTTCGAGCGATGAATCCGAAATTATATTTATTAAAGGCGTACCGGCTTGAGCGATTTCTCCTTTTTTGGCATCAATTTTGGTTACTGTTCCGGCAATTGGGGAACGTAAAACAGCCTTATTAAGTTGAGATTGTATTAATTTAACACTGGCATTGGCGCGTTTAACTTGAGCCTCGGCCGAGGACAACCCTTCGCTGGTGGAGCCTGATTTTTTAAGATTTAAATTTTTTGCGGCTAAAGCGAAGGCTGACTCGGTAGAATTAAGGCTTTGATTGGCCGAGTTTAAAATAGATAAGGCCGAACTTATTTCGGACCTCGCCAAAGAAACATTGGTTTTATAAGTTTCGTTAGACGAACTGTTTACCGCGCTAGCTAATTTATCTAAAAAGTTTTTTACTTGGTTTAAATAAGAAGACGAATTGATTACGGCTTGGGAAAGATTGGCCGAAATTTTTAATTTAGAATTATAATTTTTCCAGTCGATTAAATTAGATTCTGTGGCGAGGCGCATATTTTCTACGTCGGTTCTTAGCTGGGGATCGGCCACGATAAAGTTTATTTTTGGATTAGCTGTTCTGGGGTTAGAAAAAATAATATCTATATCGTTATGGATGGCATTGTCGGCTTTGGTGTAGGTATCGTTAATTTTTTCTACCAAGTTTGTTTTGGCATCGTTTAAAGATGTTTGGGCGTTATTAAGTTCGGTTTCATAAATAGCCAACTCTTCGGAGCGCGTGCCTTTTTTAAGTTCATTGTACCTAGCTTCTTCAGATTCAAGTTCGGCTTGGGCTTGTAATAGTTGGGCATAGAGTTCGCTGGAATCTATTGTGGCTAAAGTTTGATTAGCCGCGACCTTGTCGCCTACAGAAACATTAACCTTTGCTATTTTTCCGCTTCTTTCAAAGCCCAACTTAACATCGGAATTTGGCACAGTTTTTCCGGTGACATTAACTTCTTGCGAGATTGTACCTCTTTTTACTTCTACAAAGCTTATATTTTTATCTCCGCCACTAGTAAATATCACTATTAATATTACTAATACAGCTACCATACCCAATATTATGAATAGACGAGGATGTGCCCCTATTTTGGAGATTACACGGTTATATATGTTCATACTTGCTGGATTTATTGCCAAGCCAATATAGCCTCTTGACAACAGAATGTCAAGGTGATATACTACACATAGTTCGTTTTTATGCTAGAAAATCAAGGCAGGCGGCAAAACAGGCGGGTTAAAAAATTGAGTACCAAAAAACACCCGTTTGAAAAGCCTATGAATTAAAAAAAATCGCCAAGGATTGTGAGCGTGTGATGGGTTTTGAGGAGTATGAGAAACTCACAGTTATCCTTTAGGCGCCTGCCGAATATCAAAAAGCCATCGCGGTGCGATGGCTTTTATTTTTGGCTGTTTATCTCGCTCATAGCTCGCGCAGGATTGGTGAGCCATATTTCTAGAGCGGGCAAAATATCTTTAAAGTTTTTATTAAGCACTCTCTCCTCGTTCGGGGAGAATTTTTTTAGAATAAAATCTATTAACTTTTTTCCATCTGGCTTCTTTTTTAAACCAATGCCGATTCTTAAACGCCAGAATTTGTCTGTTTTTAAGTTTTTAATTATAGAGTTTACTCCATTGTGGCCGGCGCTGGAACGAGCAAAACTCATTTTTATTCGGCCGAGTTCTATATCTAAATCGTCGTGTATAACTAAAATATCGGTAGGTTTGGGTTTTAGTTTTAATTGAGCCAGCGTTTTTTTTAAACTAATACCCGAATTATTCATCATCTCGTTGGGGAAAATCAAATATACTTTTTTACCATTGGCCTTTGTTTCCAACCACAAAGCATTTTTGCCTTCGCTAAAATCTTTTTCGCTCCAAGCGTTACGTAATTTAGACAAGTAAAACTCACCCGCATTATGACGGGTTTTTAATTGTTTTTCTTCGGGATTGCCTAGGCCTACAATTATTTTCATATAATTTTCAATTTTCAAATTCCAATTTTCAATCAAACTCCAATTAACCAATTTTCAAACGGGTTTGATAATTGAATCATTGAAAATTCATTGTAAATTGTAAATTGGTCATTGAGAATTTATAAAGCTAGTTATTGCTTTCTGTATATTAGCATAATCGAATTGCTTAGGTGTAGCTGTAAGCGCGTAGGCTGTTTGTTTGCCGAATTTCATTTTTTTTGAATCCACCAAGCCGTTTTCTGGGTTAAGGCTGAAAGTTTCTACTTTATCCAAATCTAAATTTTTGCTAAAGGCCCAAATATTTTTTAAATCTCCCAGAGTCAGGTCGGTTTTTACATTTTCTTGGACCATTTTAAAAATTTTCCACAATTTTGCAAAATCCCATATTGGGTTTAAAGAAAGAACTTTACCCTTAATGGCTTTTAAAACTGCTTGCTGATGTTCCATACGGTCGAAATCGCCCCCAGCGCTGTTTCGGGTTCTTACAAATTTAAGTGCGGTTTTGCCATCTAAATAACGCGAGCCCTTTTTTAAACTGAATGTTTCATAGCCACCATTATCTTTTGGAAAGTGCGTATCTTTAATATCTTCTTTAACATATACATTTAAACCGCCAACTTCGTCTATTACTTTTTCTACTGTATCTAGATCGAACAAAACAAATGAATTTATTTTTAAACCCGTTATTACTTCAACTTTATTTTTGATCAAATCTAGTCCATAACTAGGAGATTTTTCACTTCCAATTTTATAGAGCCCATTAATTTTTAAAACATCTTTACCATTTTTTACAGCTAGATCTCTAGGGATTGATATTATTTTTACTTTTTTAAGCGGGCCGTTTATATGCGCAATTAATATAGTATCGGTAAGTTCGGGGGCAATATGGTTACCGCCGGATCTGCCCAGAACCAAAATATTTCTTATTTCACTAAAATTGCTAGGGCTTTTAGAATCTTTTTGTAAAACAAAAGAACCTGCCGAAAAAGCATTAAATTTTAATTGGGGTAATTTGCTGGCATCGGCCACTAAAAAAATTTTATTAAAAACCCAAATATTGGCAGTAGCCAAAAAAACAACAAGCACTGCTAGATACCAGTAGTTTTTAAAACCTTTTTCCATGTTCAAATTTTAACATAAATACCATTGGCTTGGTGGTCAAAACATCATTCCTCGCAGACGATATGGAGCCTCTTTATTTGTATAAATGGTCTTCTCCATAATGCTGCTCGGAACGATATTTTTGATAGTTTTGCTTATTAGCACAAAAAATGCTATTATCTTGGTACAAATGGGCAATTTTTTTAAAGAAACAGGGGATTTTTTGTGGGAGACAATCAAAATAGTGGTTGTTTCTTTGCTTATTATTTTGCCGATTCGTTTTTTCATAATTCAGCCGTTTTTTGTGCGCGGCGAATCTATGTATCCTTCTTTTGGCGATAAGGATTATTTAATAATAGACGAACTATCTTATCGTTTTGATAAGCCTAAGCGTGGAGAGGTTATAGTGTTTAGATTTCCACAAGATCCCAGTCAGTATTATATAAAACGCATAGTCGGTATGCCGGAAGAAACGGTAGAGGTTAAAGATGGCAAAGTGGTTATTTATAACCGAGATAATCCTTTGGGTCTGGAATTACGCGAAAAATATTTAGAAGAAAATACCCCGGGTGATATGAAAATTAAAATGGACGATAACGAGTATTTTGTTTTGGGCGATAACCGCGATGCTTCTTCGGATTCGCGCCGGTGGGGGCCCCTTTACAAACACTTGATAGTAGGCAAGGCTTGGTTTAGAGTTTGGCCGGTTAGTAATGCGGGAACGATACAGAGTCCGATATATTAGGAGATTAGCTTCTTAGGATGTTAGGAATTAGGAAAGTTAAGAGCAAGAAATTCAAGGCTAATATCCTAGAAAGCTAACAAGCTAGAAAGCTAAAAATGGCGAAACAATTACTCTCAACCCCAACCGGTATGCACGATATTCTGCCCGATGATTTGCTTTATTGGGAAAAGATAAGACGTGAGACTTTTGATATGGCCGAATTTTATGATTTTGGTTTTGTGGAAACTCCAATTTTAGAAAATCAAGCCGTTTTTGAAAAAAGTTTAGGGGTATCGAGCGATGTAGTGGAAAAAGAAATGTTTACGCTTAAAACCAAGGGTGGCGACGAATTAGCTTTGCGCCCCGAAAACACCGCACCAATAATGCGAGCCTATTTAGAACACGGCTGGGAATCTTCGCCCCAACCGGTGAAGGTTTTTTATATGGGCCCGATGTTTAGGCACGAAAGCCCGCAAGCCGGCCGGTTTAGACAATTTCATCAATTAGGTTTTGAAGTTATTGGTTCGGAAGATGCTGTGATAGACGCGCAAATGATTCAAATAGCTATGAGTTTGCTCGCCGATTTTGGACTTAAGAATATGGTGTGCGAAGTAAATAGTCTAGGCGACAAAATCTGCCGAATTAAATATCGCCAAGCGCTTAAAGATTTTTTACGCAATAATCTTAAAAAAATGTGTGCTAATTGCCAGAGAAGATCTAAGGTTAATCCTTTAAGAGTTTTAGATTGCAAAGAAGAGGGCTGTCAAGAAATCATCGCCAAAGCCCCGCAGATTTTAGATTTTATTTGCGATGATTGCCGCAATCACTTTAAAAAGCTGTTAGAATTTTTAGACGAACTTGATATTCCTTATAACTTAAATCCACATTTAGTTAGGGGTTTGGATTATTACAATAAAACTGTTTTCGAAATTTATATAGAAGAAAAAAGAGGTTCGCAATCGGCTTTAGCTTCGGGTGGCCGATACGATGGACTGGCCGAAATGCTGGGTGGAAAAAATGTTCCAGCTATCGGCTTTGCGGCGGGTATGGAAAGAATAATTTTGGAAATGAAAGAAGCTAAAGCCAGAATTCCTTCTTGGCCACAGTATAGATTGTTTTTGGTTCAACTGGGGGATCTAGCTAAAAAGAAAAGCCTTAAGATTTTAGAAGAATTTAGAAAAGAGGGTGTTTTAATGGCGGAGTCTATAAGCAAGCATTCTATAAAATCGCAAATGAAAAATGCCGATAAGCTGGGCGTTAAACTAACTTTAATTTTGGGCCAGAAAGAAGCGTTAGACAACGAAATTATTATCCGCGATATGACTTCGGGCGTTCAAGAAACCGTGCCCTTGGCTAAGTTGATGGGGGAAGTTAAAAGGAGATTGAAGGGTTAATCTTCTCGCATAAAACTCAATCCCACTCCATAAATAGAGCGGGATCTCGGAGCCCTAAGGCCTAGTAGCTTTATGTTAGCAATATCCTTATTTTATACAAGACCTTGTTTACTAAACTCCTCGCCGGGGCCAAAAAACGGCTTAAAAGCTGATTATATGGTGCATATTACCTTCTGATAGTGGTGGTAGTTTTTGCGGGGCTTATCACTCTCCTCATCAAATGCTCGTAGCTTCCTTCCATGCTTCGGATCCATATATTGCCGTGAAGTATCTTAGCCGGTCGGCGCCATAAAACTCCGATCTTTTTATTTGTTCAACACTTAGTGTTGAACAAATACCCTGAACAAGTCTGCGAGTTGAAGGGTTACCAATAGCTCCGTTTAGGCATCATTCTTTTTTGACCGTTACCATTTTTTATTCTACTATCTAATGGTAGCAAACAAGCTAGTTTATAGTTATTAGTTACTGGTTGCAGTTTATTAGTTCTTAGTTAAAGTTTTACAGAACTAAAACCAGAAACTAAATAACTAAAACTGATAACTATCGACCATAAACCATGAATGACTGCATCTTTTGCAAAATTTGCCGACATGAGGTATCATCGGACATCGTAGCTGAAGATGATGAGATTGTCGTTTTTGAAGATATTCAGCCCAAAGCCGAGACACATTGGCTGATTGTGCCTAAAAAGCATATCCATTCGGTTTCGGCGGTTGGTCGGGAAGAGTGGCCTGTGGTGATGGGTTTAGTTAAAAAGGCGGCCGAAGTGGCTAAAGATAAGAATATTTTAGGCTATAAATTGGTTTTTAATGTAGGTCGAGATGGCGGGCAGGTTATAGATCACTTGCACTTGCATTTGTTGGCAGGTGGAAAGGTAGAACTACCTTAATTATACCAATATACGAATCTATGCGAATGATACGAATAGGTTACAAATATTCGTGAAGTCATTAGTATAATTCGTATACATTTGTAAATTAGTATATTTATGATTGAACTAAGAAAAAAAGATAAAGAATCAACTCCAAATTTATTGCGACGCTTCACCAAAAAAGTGAGGCAAAGTGGCGTTTTGCTTAAGGCGCGCCAGAATAGGTTTCGCATTCGCCAAAAAAGCAAACTAAAAAAGAAAAATAGCGCTTTGCGCCGTGAAAGACTGCGTGGCCTGCGAGCTGAACTTAGTAAGCTGGGCGAAATTGAACCAGGAGAGAAGATGGATTTGTCAAAAATAAAGCAGAAAAGATAAAAATCCTCCGCGAGTTTGTCGCTTGGAGGATTTTGTTTAGCACGAGAATACGATCGTATTCTCGTGCTATTTTTATTCAGGATGGCCATCTTATTGTCACGCTTGAGTTTTTGGTGTTTATGTTTATAATGTCAGATATGTCTAGCGTTACCATTAGTAAAAATAAAATAAAAATAGAAGGTGATAAGGTAGTGATGACTCTTAAGGAATATCATAAACTGCTAGAAAAATCAGCGACGGTTTATTATTTGAAAGGCAAACAAGCGCTAAGGCTGGATAAATTAGTGGAAGATGGATTGAAAGAGTATCACGAGGGTAAAACAATAACAGCGCCTTCTTTAAAGGAAGCTCTTAAAATTCATGCTCGGAAAAGAGGTAAGCGTTAATTATTCCAAGCGTTTTTTAAGACAGCTAGGCCGTTTGCCCAAACATTTAGTTGATCAAGCTCAAGAAAAGGAAAATATATTTAAGGCAAACCCTTTTGATTCGCGGTTGAATACTCATAAGCTTCACGGTAAAGATAAAAACAGCTGGTCTTTTTCCATTACGCATAAATACAGAATCAAATTTATTTTTCTTAACGACAGCACTGTTTTGTTTTTAGAAGTTGGCACGCACGATATTTATCAATGAATTTAAAAGAACAAATAAATTTTGATCTCAAAGAAGCTTTAAAGGCGGGCGATAGTTTTAAGCGCTCGGTTTTGGGTATGCTTAAATCGGCTATTCAAAACAAAGAAATAGAAAAGAAAAAGAAAGAAGAGGGTTTAACCGAAACGGAAACTCAAGAAGTTATTAGATCAGAACTTAAAAAGAGGCTAGAGGCTACTGCAGTTTTTAAATCGGCTGGCGAAAAAGAGAGGGCGGCTAGCGAAGAAGCTGAAGCCGAAATTTTAAAAAAATTCTTACCGCCAGAAGCTAGCGACGAAGATGTTAAAAAAGCCATTGAAAAAGCTATGGTCGAAGCCGGTTCAAAATCTAAAAAAGATTTTGGCAGAATAATGGGTTTAGCCGTTAAAGAACTCGCTGGCCGGGCTGATGGTAATAGAGTCAAAAATATACTTGAACCAATGTTGGAATAGAAACAAAAATGGAGCGCAATGTTAAATTTTCTTATGCTGGTATAGAGAAAAATAAAATATTGAAATCGGTAAATTCCTGTTTACCAAAAAATAAGACCGTAGCAGATTACGGCCTTGTTTTTGTTTCTAAAAAGAAAATGGCAGAACTTAATAAAAAATATCGCGGTAAAAATAAACCGACCAATGTTTTAAGTTTCGAAACTGGTGATGTTGTTATTTGCCCAGCTGTGGTGTCGGAGGAGGCAAAAAGGTATGGTTTTACACAAAAAAAATGGATGACGCGACTTATCGTTCATGGTATATTGCATTTAGCTGGATACAATCATGAAGCTCGAAAAGATGAGTTGGAAATGGAAGAATTAGAAAAAGCAGTTTTGAAAAAGTTAGGAGTTAAGCTTATCTAGTTTTCAAACTATTTCTCAAGAAAACATCATCCCTCACAGACGATATGGAGCCTCTTTATTATATAAATAGTCTTCTCCATAATGCTGTTCGGGACGATGTTTTCTTAGGCTTAGTATTTGATAGTTGTAAATTGATAATCGATAATTTTTTAAACTACTTTGGCACGAGAACACATCATCACCGCTTTGGATTTGGGTTCACACAAAATTAGGGTGGGCATTCTTTTAGTTGGTGAAGATTTAAAAGTTATTGGTTGTGGAGAAAGTTTAGCGAGGGGCATAAGGCGGGGGCAGATAATAGATATAAAAGAAGCGGTAGAATCAATTAAAGAAGCTGTAGCAGTGGCCTCTAAAAGCGGTAATGTAAAAATAACTCGCTTGTCGGTGGGTCTAAGCGGTCCTCATTTTAAGTTAATTAGTTCTCATGGTTCGGTTGCTGTTTCTAGGGCCGATGGTGAAATTTCTCTAGACGATATTAACAGGGTTTTAGATTCAGCCAGAGCCGTACCCTTGCCACCTAATAGGGAAATAGTTCACACTATTCCTATTTCGTACACTGTAGATGGCCTAGATAAGGCCAAGGATCCTACGGGCATGAAAGGCATTAGGCTGGAAGTTGATTCTATTTTGGTTTTAGGTTCTACGCCTGTTTTAAGATTGGTCAGAAAAGCTATACACGATGCAGGGTTAGAATTAGAAAATCTTATTTATGCTCCTTTGGCTGTTAGCCGGGCGGTACTTACTAAAAAACAACGCGAACTAGGCGTGGCGGTAGTTGATGTTGGCGTTGGCACAACCGGGGTTTCTATTTGGGAGGAATCGGAATTAAAACATGCCGGTGTGGTGCCGGTGGGCTCGGGTAATATAACTAACGATGTAGCGGTAGGGCTTAAGGTGGCGTACGAAGTTTCCGAAAGAATAAAATTGGAACATGCTTGCTGTATTTCTAGCAATGTTTCTAGAAGGGAACAAATTATATTAGCTGATTGGACGAACAACGATGCGGTTATACCAAAATGGGAGTTGGCTAGAATAGTTGAAGCACGTACCAGCGAAATTTTTGAAATGGTTAACGATGAAATTAAAAAATCGGGTAAACCCAATTTGCCGGCGGGCGTGGTGCTGACGGGCGGTGGCGTAAAAATGGATGGCTTGATGGAGCTTGCCCGCAAAAAATTAAAATTAAATATTGAAATTGGACGCGCTCGCGAAATTAAAACTGATTTCAGCGAACTTTTTAGCCCGGAGACTGCTACGCTGGTGGGAATTCTTCTTTACGAGAATGATAATGAGCTGGTTAAAAAAGATAAACCAAGAACAATGGAATCTTTGCCGGGTAGCGGTTTATGGCCAAAAATAAAAGACTGGTTTTCGGAGTTGATTCCGTAAGATGTTCGTGTTATCGTCACAGCAAGCTTGTTGATGTCGTGTGTATCCCAAATTTGCCAGCGCCATTAAAAGTTTCAGTTCTTTAACTTAAAAAAGGAAGGTGTATCGTGAAAAAATTTCTGTGGTGGTCTATCACGGACGGCGGAGGAGTAGCTACGCCACTTTGTAATCTCGCTTTCGGGTTTTCTTTTGTGATATTGGGTCTAGGGTTTGATGATGTGAGATGGATAAATATCTCCTTGATTGGTTGTGGAGTGTTGTTGTTTATAGGTTTTACCATTAGGGTACTGTTATACTGCCATTTTCGACTACAACATCCACGATGTCCGACTTCGTGAAAAGAATTTTTGAGGGTTGCCAAATGGTAACCCTCTTTTTATTTTGGCTATTGCTCTTTTATGAAAGGGCGCTATAATCCATAAAACAGTTTTTAGTTATTAGTTGTTGGTTTTTAGAAATTAGAGCTTAGAATTTAGAAATTTTCAAGGTATGCCTCAAGTTAAACCCGATGTAGAAACATTTGCCCGAATAAGAGTGGTGGGCGTGGGCGGTTCGGGCGGTTCGGCTATACACCGCATGATGGCGAGCCGTATTCAAGGCGTGGATTTTGTGGCGGTTAATACCGATGCTCAAGCTTTGCATCATTGTTTGGCGCCTCGCAAAATTCATATTGGCAAAAATACCACGCGCGGTTTGGGCGCGGGTATGAACCCTGATATTGGCCGGCAAGCTGCCGAAGAAAGCCGAGAAGATATAGAAGAGGCCATTCGCGGTTCCGATATGGTTTTTATAACTTGCGGTATGGGTGGCGGTACCGGCACAGGTGCGGCGCCCATAGTGGCGGAAGCCGCCAAGGAATCGGGCGCTTTAACTGTGGCTGTTATTACCAGACCATTTTCTTTTGAGGGTTTGCAAAGAAATCGCATCGCCGAAACTGGCATAGAAGAATTAAAAGAAAGAGTGGATACGATAATTGTTATTCCTAACGATAGGTTGCTTACGATTATCGATAGAAAAACTTCGCTGGTAAGTTCGTTCGAAATTGTAGATGATGTTTTGCGCCAAGCGGTCCAGGGCATCTCCGATTTAATTACCATGCCTGGTATTGTTAACGTGGACTTTGCGGATGTTAAAGCTATTATGAAAGATGCGGGCTCGGCTTTAATGGGCATAGGTCGCGCTACGGGTGATGACAGGGCTCAAGAAGCGGCGAGGGCGGCTATTAACTCGCCCTTGTTAGAGGTTTCTATAAATGGGGCTAAGGGTGTGTTGTTTAATATTTCTGGTGGGGCTGATTTAAGTATGAGCGAAGTCAACGAAGCCGCTCAAATTATTACTGAATCCATAGACCGCGACGCTAAAGTAATTTTTGGCGCGGTGCTAGACGATAAACTAAAGAAAGGTGAAATTAAAGTTACGGTAGTGGCTACAGGTTTTAATACAGAAGTTTCCGAAGCTAAATCCCTATTAAACGATGCCTCATCTTTTCTTAAAGCTAGAGAATCTTACGTACCCAGAAGAGACGATAGTAGCGAAGAAAATATTGTTTTAAAAACCGCCAAGCCACCAGGCAAAGCTTTTGAGGCCCAAGTTTCTTCGGTGAATGAAGAAGACGAAAACGACGACGAGTTTGTGGTGCCAGCGTTTATTAGGAGGAAGATGAAGTGAGTCCCGACGTTGCGTCGTGGGCGAATGAACCCCACATCGTCTTGCTATTCAATTATCTCGGGGCGAGTTTGTGGGGGTGAAGTAATTAGTAATTAAGTAATTTAGCACGAGAACTGCGATCGCAGTTCTCGTGCTATTGTATAAATAAAATACCGCCCCGATATTATCGGGGCGGGTTTGTTTTTTAGAAGACAGTTTTTATGAAGTCGAGTATGGAACTACTTTTTCTAAACTCTTTTATAACTTCACTTAGTATTTCAATTACTCTACCTATGGCAATTCCCATAAGTACTGCTAGGTAATACTTGTATGATCCGATGGGACATATTATCGGACCAACAAAAAAGGCGGCTATTAGTAGGAAAAGAAAGTACCATTCGTCCTTCCTGCCATTGTTCATTTTAGACTCCTTTTTAGAGGTTTGTTTTGTAGATCACTAATCTATTGAAGTCTCATTTCGATAGAAATGGTTAAACCGATAAAGTGATGAGCTCTTCACTCGATTCTTTCGTTTGCATCCCTACAAAGTTTATTTCTCGGTATGAATCATCCTCCTCTAAATAAGTGTTGGGAGTTCTTAGTGTGCCGTTGATGATAATCCAAAGCGCAAAGCATAGGGCATAGGCTTCAAGGCCTGCAAAAAATCCTATGGCAAAAATGGGAATCAGAGTAATCCTTGTTACATAATCTCTTTTTTGCATACGCCTTCTCCTTTTAGGATTTATAAAGGAACTCTATAAATTAAAGCAACTATGGTTATCTATTGTCAAACAGGTCTTTTATCTGTGAAACAACGTTAGACGTTGTGGATAAGATCGTTTTTTCTCTTTTAAAAGTTATAGGTGTAAAATAAGAAAGTAATTTAGTAATTTAGTAATTAAGTAATTAAATGCGGTTCGGATTTTTTGCAATTGGTCTTTGAGTTTAAAAATCTCTGGTTGTTTTGGTCGTCTGGAGATTTTTTGATTCAAGGTTCAATCCTTAATAAGGTGTTTCTGGTTGCAGACTAACGAATCTCATAAAAAATATGAGAAATTCTGCTGTGGCCAATCGCGTCAATCACGTCAAACGTGATTCACTAGTTAATCGTATTAAGGGTGATTCCAAAATATCTTTGGTTAAACGATATTTTACTAAACCCAGTGTTCATCCCTACGATGAATTTAAGTGGGAGAAGCGGGATATAAAAATATCTGGCCCGCAGGGCACATTGGTGGATGCCAAAAATTTAGAGTTTCCCAAATTTTGGTCGCATAACGCGGCTAGCATTGCTGGTTCTAAATATTTTCGCGGTTCGGGCGACAAACGTGAAACTTCGGTTAAGCAAATGATAAACCGCGTGGTAAAAAATATTACCGCATGGGGAGAAAAGTCCGGCTATTTTAATACCAAAAACGAAGCTAAAACTTTTGAAAATGAATTAACTCATTTATTGGTTTACCAAAAAGCGGCTTTTAATAGCCCAGTTTGGTTTAACGTCGGCATAAAAGAAAAACCGCAATGTTCGGCCTGCTTTATTTTAAGCGTAGATGACAATATGGAATCCATTATGGATTGGATTTCCACCGAAGCCAGAATTTTTAAAGGCGGATCGGGGGCGGGCATAAATTTATCAGCATTAAGATCTTCCCGAGAACCATTGTCTCATGGCGGTTTTTCTTCGGGACCGGTTTCGTTTATGCGCGGAGCAGATTCGGTGGCTGGTATGATTAAATCGGGCGGAGCTACCAGGCGCGCCGCCAAAATGGTTTTGTTAAATATAGATCACCCCGATGTAATGGAATTTATCCGTTGTAAAGCCGAGGAAGAAAAAAAAGTTCGGGCGTTTATTACTACCGGTTATAATATGCAGAACTTAAACGAGCCAGCTTGGGCGTCTATTCAATATCAAAATGCTAACAACTCTGTTCGGCTTTCTGACGAATTTTTAAAAGCAGTAGAGGAAGATAAAGAATGGCAGACTAAATTTATTAAAACAGGAAAAGTGGCCGATACCTACCAAGCCCGCGAACTTATGCATGAAATATCGCAAGCCGCTTGGGAATGTGCCGATCCCGGTGTGCATTACAAAACCACCATAGACAGGTGGCATACATCTTCTAACACGGGGCCGATCAATGGCTGCAATCCTTGCAGTGAGTATATGCACCTAGATAATTCGGCCTGTAATTTGTCGTCTATAAATTTAATTCATTTTTTGGATAAAGATGGAATGTTTAAAGTGAAGGATTTTGTTCAGGCGGTGGATATTATGATTTTGGCTCAAGAAATTATTGTGGGGCATTCTTCGTATCCCACACCTAAAATTGAACAAGTCGCCCACGATTTTAGAGAGTTGGGTTTAGGTTTTACAAACTTGGGCGGACTCTTAATGGCTAAAGCTTTGGCTTACGATTCCGATGCGGCTCGCGCTTGGGCGGGTGCCATCACCGCGCTTATGAGCGGTGAAGCTTACAAGCTATCTGCGGTTATAGCTTCAAAAATAGGCGCGCATAATGGCTATGAGGTAAACAAAGAACCGCAGTTAAAAGTTATCGGTATGCATCGCGATAAAGTAAAAGAAATAAGTGTAAAAGCGCTTGATGATAAAAAACTTTTAAAATCTGCGGGCGAGACTTGGGTTGAGGCCTACAATTTAGCCAAAAAATACGGCGTTAGAAATTCTCAAGTTACAGTTATTGCGCCCACCGGCACGATTGCTTTAATGATGGATTGCGCTTGCACGGGTGTGGAGCCTCTGTTTGCGCCTTTGGTTTATAAACAGCTGGTGGGCGGCGGTTATATGAAATTTGTGGCCGATACCATTCCTTTCGCCTTAAAAAAACTTGGCTATTCTTTAAATCAAAGTAAAGAAATAATGAAATATATAGAAGATAGGGGCGTGGTGGAAGGCGCGCCAAGTTTTAAAGAAGAACATTTAGCTATTTTTGATTGCGCGGTTAGGCCACAAGCCGGTACCAGATCCATCCATTGGCAGGGTCACGTTAAAATGGTAGCGGCGGTTCAGCCATTTATTTCTGGCGCAATTTCTAAAACTTTCAATATGTCTGAAGAAACTACCGTAGAAGAAATTCAAGACGCCTATATGATGGGTTGGAAACTGGGCTTAAAAGCTTTTGCAGTGTATCGCGATGGTTGCAAAGCCGCGCAACCTTTATCTACCAAAAAAACAAAAAGTCTGCCAGCTGGCGGAGAAACCAAAGCCCAATTAACTTTAAATATTGCGCCCCAACAGCGGAAGCTGCCATCCATTCGCAGTTCGGAAACGCATAAATTTACTATCGCGGGGCATCAAGGTTTTTTAACGCACAGTATTTACGATGACAGTACTTTAGCCGAAATATTTATTCGTATTGCCAAGCAAGGTTCAACCTTGGCCGGTTTATTAGATACATTTGCCATTTCTGTTTCTATGGCCTTGCAACACGGCGTGCCCTTAAAAAAATTGTGTCATCAGTTTATACACGGGCGTTACGAACCGATGGGTTTTACCGAAAACCAAAATATTCCAGTAGCTAGTTCCATCACCGATTATATTTTTAAATATTTGGCTTTGAGATTTTTACCGGCCGATGATTTAGCTGAATTTGGTTTGGATTCGACCAATAGAATAGAAACTCATTTACCGAAAATCGGAACACCCACAGAAGGGAACAGTTTAATTATGGAAAGTTTAGCTAGTAAAGAAACGGTGGTGGTGGAGGTCCCTCGACATGGCTCGGGGCAAGCAAAACTAGCAAGCGAACCTATAGCCGTAAAAAAATCGGTTGGTGTAATTTATGCCGGTACAGTTTGCAAGCTTTGTGGCGGCATGATGATTCGCACGGGCACTTGTTTAACCTGCCGGCAGTGCGGGGAGGCCAATGGGGGGTGCTCTTAGAAAATCAAAAATAAAATCTCCCCACTTCGCTCCTCCTTCGCGCAAGGCTTCGGAAGGACAAGGTAAAGCTACGAGGGGCAAGCAAAAATCAAAACTAGCGAATAAAAACACCGCTCGGGTTACCGAGTGGTAACAAAACCTTACCCAGCTACCTTTTTAAGGTAAAAAGGTAGCTGGGTGCTCAAATTTAATAACTAATCGCTTCGCTCTTAGATAAATTTGGCATGCTAATTGTTGTAACAGGAAACGGTAAGGGTAAGACTACTAGCGCTCTCGGACAGGCTTTGCGTGTGGTGGGCGAGGGTGGCCGAGCCATAATGTATCAGTTTATAAAAGGACCTTGGGTTTCTGGAGAAGATAAATTATCAACCACCTTCAATATTCCACCTTCTACTTTCCAGATTATAAAAGGCGGAAAAGGTTTTGTTGGAATTTTAGGCGACCCTTATCCGCGCTCGGTACACATTAAGGCTGCCGAAGAAACTTGGGCTATAGCCAAAAAAGCTATAGAATCTAAAAAATATCAGTTGGTGGTTTTAGACGAAATTAACGTAGCTATAAAATTAAGCTTGCTAAAAATAAGCCCGGTGTTTTCTTTTTTGAAAA
The DNA here is from genome assembly GCA_030697795.1 of bacterium. NCBI lineage: Bacteria > bacterium. The sequence goes on along the minus strand of JAUYOV010000004.1, from coordinate 186,261 downwards.
AATACCGTGGAATTGTTAATATTATGGTTACAGGGCGCGATGCTCACGCTAAGCTTATAGATTTAGCAGACTTGGTTTCGGAAGTTAAAGAAATAAAACATCCTTTTAATAAGGGGGTTTCAGCTCGAAAAGGTATGGAATACTAAAAATTATAAGCTCTAAATTCTAATTTCTAAACAAATCCCAACGTCTAAATCCCAAATTTTATAATTTTCACTTGTGATTTAGAATTTGTTTAGGATTTAGTGCTTAGGGTTTAGTATTTATTTAAGATGTTATGGTTATAGGTCTAATAATTGGTTTTTTGGCAGGTCTTTTTCTAGGCGGAACAATCGCCGTAATTTCGTCTGCAAATTGGGAGGAAATTACAAAGTTTTTTTCTGGAAAACAATAAAATGCTTACTGGCTTATTAATTGGCTTTATGGTGGGGTTAGTGCTTTCTCTTTTAATTGCTTTGGCTATGGCTTCAAAAAATGGTTTTTAGTTTTTCCGCCTCCGCATCTCTTTATAAACTTATATACAATATAAAGTTTTAACTCTTGATCGATATTCAAAAGTCCGCCCTTAGCAATGCTACGGCGGACTTCGCATATTTTATATAAATTTTTGTGCTACGCTTCTTGGGCTCGACGAACGTAAGTGCCGGTTCTAGTATCTACCTCTATTTTTTCTCCAGCTTCAATAAACAACGGAACTTTTATTTCGGCGCCGGTTTCTAAAACGGCGTCTTTTAGCGCGCCTTGCACCGTGTCGCCTCGGGTGGCTGGCGGAGCATCTTTAACTTCTAAAATAACTTTAATGGGTAGTTCCAAAGAAATTGGCTTACCTTTAAATACAAAAATATCCACCGGCGTATCTTTTTTTAAGTAATTTATTTTGTCGCCTAAAATTTCTTCGGTGAATCCCATTTTTCCTGCGTCCTCGGTTTGAAAAAAGAATTCATTTTTGGTGCGGTAAGTAAATTTAGATTTTAAGCGCTCAATTTCGGCTTCTTTGATACTGTCGGACTGTTGGAAAGTTTCGGCGCGAACCTTGCCCGTAATTACATTACGGATTTTGGTTTGCATAACTGGCCTACGTTGAGCTACTTTATTAAAGTTAGACTCCAAAACTTGGTAGGGTTCGCCCTCCAAATCTATCAAAACACCGGGCCTTAGATCATTCATTGATAGCATATTTTGGTAAAAAATGACTAATTTCTAATTACTAATAACCAATCAAATCCTAAGCACTAAATCCTAAACAAATTCTAAATTATAAGCAACAATTAAACAGTTTGGAATTTAGACATTGAGATTTGTTTAGAAATTAGAAATTGGGATTTAGAAATTTAACTTGATATAGCTTTTGCGAGTATACTTTAAAGTAATGAAATCATCAAGGGCATTAATTGGAATGTGTTTTGGGTTTTTAATGGGCGTGCTATTTCAATCAATTGTCGGTTTTTCTTTTTGGCTCTTTTTTATTTTAATTTTAATAGCTGTAATTTTTTCTATTTTTGAAATTTGGGGCGGGTCCGGTAGATCGTTTTTATTTTTCATTCTTTTACTTTCTTGCGCTCTGGGTTTTTTTCGGGCAGGGACTTACCATGAGGATTTTTCCAAAGAAGAAAAAACTTTTTGGCACACCTCGCGTGAATATTTAGTCAAACGCACCAAATCTATTTTGCCCCAAAACGAAGCCTCACTTTTTAACGCTATGGTTTTTGGCTACGAAAAAGATGTGGCTCAAAAAATTAAAGAAGACTTTAACATAACCGGTACGCGGCATGTTTTAGCGATTTCCGGAATGAATATTTCTATAATTGCCTTAATGCTAATGAGTTTTGGGCTTTGGTTAGGTTTGTGGCGCAAGCAAGCTTTTTATGTGGCAGTTATTGCCGTAATTATGTTTATATTTTTAGTGGGTGCGCCAGCTTCGGCAGTGCGGGCGGGTATTATGGGTATACTTTTACTTTGGGCCAAAAATAAGGGCAGGTTGGTGCAGGCTTGGCGGCCCATAATGTTGGCCGCATTTTTTATGGTGGCGTTAAACCCCAAGCTTTTAGTTTTTAGTATTGGGTTTCAGCTTTCTTTTTTGGCGGTTATTGGCATAATTTATTTTAAAAATTTTTGGGCAAGGGTTTTATTTTGGGTCCCCACAAAACCAGCGCGCGAACTTGTTGTGCTTTCTATGGCAGCGCAAACAACCACTTGGCCTATTATTTTATATAACTTTGGTACACTTTCGGTTATAAGCCCCATAGCCAATATTTTTGTGGTGCCCCTGCTTAACCCTATAATGTTTTTAGGTTTAGGATTTGTAACAGTTTTTTGGTCTAGCTATTTAGCGCAAATATTTTTATGGCCGGTTTGGCTTATTTTAAAAGTAAATATAAAGATTGTAGAATTTTTTGCTTCGTTTTCTTGGGCGAGTGTTAATATGGGAAAATCGGGCTTAGCCATTTTAATTTTTTATCCCTTTCTTTATTTGTTTTGGAAGTATTTAGAAAATCACGGCTATAATGATCCACTTAACTAAAAGTTTTGTTTTAGGCATATTAATTTTTCTTACAGTTTTAATTTTTTGGTTTGTTTTGGAAAAAGAAAATCAAAAAGCTCAAGTTATTTTTTTAGATGTGGGCCAGGGCGATAGCCAGTTAATAGTTTTACCAAGTGATATTCAAATTTTAATAGATGGCGGGCCGTCGGCCGGTGTTTCGGCCAAGATTTCGCGCTATATGCCTTTTTACGACAAAGACATAGAACTTGTTATTTTGTCCCACCCCCACGCCGATCACTTGCGTGGTTTAGTATCTATTTTAAAAGATTATAATGTTAAAAATTTTATGTTGGCGGGCGCTAATTATGAAAGTAAGGTTTACGCTGATTTTTTGGCAGTCTTAAAACTGGAAGGTTCTAAAATATATTTAGCCCAAGCTGGCGATACAGTAAGCTTTGTCCAACACCAGGTGTTGGACAAAAATGTGCAAAATCTGATTTTGCACATTTTGGCGCCGGTCAAAGAGACTCTCGGTGTAAATTTTAAAGGCATACATGAATCTATGATTGTTAGTGAATTAAACTTGGGCCACAAAAAGTTTTTGTTAACAGGCGATATGGATGAAGTTTTAGAAAAAGAATTAATCAAGTCAAATATAGTTTCAGATGTAGACGTCCTAAAGATAGGGCATCATGGTTCTAAAACTTCTACATCGGAAGCTTTATTAAAAATTACCAAACCCGAAGAAGCTATTATACAAGTTGGTAAAAATTCGTATGGTCACCCCACGCCGTTAGTGTTGGATAGGTTAAATAAGTTTGGAGTTAAAGTTTTTAGGAACGACCAATTGGGTGATGTGGTGTATCGTTAATTTTGATCTCATTTTAGTTAGCATTTTAAATTTAAATAACGTACACCGAGCATACGATCGTATGCTCGGAGTACGGCGTATGAAAATGTGAAAAAATGGCCCCAGTAGTAGATGCTTCGCCGAGCTCGGCTTTGCATCACTACGGGGCACATATTTTCAGCTACTCGTTAAAAACTCATAGGAAAATATGGCTTAAAATATGGGTTTATTTGGGTTATTTACTCGCTATTGACTTTTATCATTGTGATATGGTATCATTTCGGCATAATTTGTTCTTCAAAAACTTGTTTTTAAACTCACTAATGGAGGGGGTTAAAGTGAAAAGGATGACTATGCCAGTGTGGGAGTGGTGGGTCAGGCAGTATGGTTGGAGCGTGGTGATCAGTGTCTGGATTTCCCTGCTGGTTGGGTTCAACCTTGTAAGATTCATTAAACAGGAGGGGTAAAATGAAAACCGCAAAAAAAGAAAAAAAGGAAAGTTTTTCTGTCGGGAATTCAGTTGCGTGGAGGGAAGGCAAGCGGATTGAAGAGTATAGCGAAGGACCTTTTCGGGTTTCGGAGGTCATACCAGTTCCTCCGTTACACTGCGAATGCGGAGCAGATGAATTTTACAAGTCTGGCCAAGATCCGTGGCCCGATGAAATGATAGAGCACGACGATCCATGCCCGAAGAATATCGGGAATTCCGTAGGCCACCACCAGTGGGTCAAGGTTGTGGATTCTGAAGGGAGTTCTGTTGGTGAAAGTTCTCTCTATAGTGCAGAAGTAGGCACTCCCGGCGCAACTTTTTCCGGAGCTTTTTTCAGGAAGATCTAACCCTCGGACAAATCGTCCGCAATCCCAATCAAAGGAGGAAATATCATGATGGCAAAAAAGGAAAGAGAGAGAGAGTTTCATGTTAGTGATGTATTGAGCATTATCACGGGACGTGTCGTTTCCACTCGGCACACCGATGGCGTGTACGACATTCTGAACTTCATGACCGGCGACAACCTGTTCGCTCACCAGTTTCCAAGAGCAAACGACGAATGCAAACCTTGGCTTTTGAGGTGGTTCCCCGAACTCGCAGAGGCCGGTACACCGAATAATCTCGCTCGGCTGGACGAGTTGATCTCCAACGCGAAGTATCGGAACGAACCGACGGAGAACGGCGTTGCTATGTGGCTGAAGTGGATGACTGAACAAGGAGCCTGCAATCTCAAGGAGAAATACAAGGTTCAGCAGATTCCGCAGGAAGTTCACCAGCACAAGAATCCGATTGAGGAAGTTGCGGAAATGATTGGTCAAAAAAAGATATAGTTATCAAGGTTTGACCTTGATGTAGCTCCCGGCGAAAGTCGGGGGCTCCCCGTAGCAGAATTTCCGAAAGGCTTTTTAACGAAAGCCGGAAAAATCGGGAATTCGCTAGCAGGGTTTCACCCCGTAGTAGACTCGCCCAAGGCGGTCACTACGGGTTTTTATTTTTTATTGAACACTTGGTGTTTAATAAAGTTTAATAAATCCACTTTTAATGTGATCGCCTGAAAAGTGGACAAGTGGTTTATTTTAACAAATGCATATCGGAAATTCACTAGCGGGACTTTGTTTTTTCTTAAAATCTGATATACTACGAAATCGTTAATATAAAAACAAACAATGAATAATTCTTCTTTCCCGATTTTTAAAACAAAAGTCAGTGGTGTTAAGCAAGTTTTTAAGCTAGAGGACCCAGCCGATCGCCAAAAATATTTTAAGTTAAAAGCTGGCGAAGATATTAAAAAAATACAAAAATATTTAAAGAAGAATACCTTCGTAGGTTTTTTACTAGGCAAAAAGAATTCTGGTAAAGGCACTTATACTAAACTTTTTATGGAAGCGGTTGGCAGCGACAAAGTTGCCCATATTTCTATAGGCGATATTGTGCGCAGTGTTCACAAAGAATTGGGCGATAAAACTAAAAAGAAAGAACTTATTGAATTTTTAAAGAGACGTTATAGAGGGCCGATTACAGTGGAAAAGGCATTGGAAATTATTTTAGGCCGCGATACTAAATCGCTTTTGCCTACAGAAGTTATTCTGGCTTTAGTAGAGCGTCAAATTAGTATGCTAAAAGGCAAAGCCATCTTTATAGATGGTTTCCCTCGCGATTTAGATCAAATTTCCTATTCTCTTTATTTTAGAGCCTTGATGGGCTATCGCGACGACCCCGATTTTTTTGTGTTTATAAACGTTCCAGAGTCTGTGATGGACGAGCGCATAAAATTTAGAGTAATTTGCTCTAAGTGCCAGACGCCCCGCAATATTAGGGTTCTTGCTACAAAAGAAGTTGGTTATGACGAAAAAACAAAACAATTTTATTTAATTTGTGATGACGTCGGTTGTAATGGAGGCAGAATGGTGCCTAAGGAGGGTGATAGTTTAGGCATTGAAGCAATTAGAGACCGAATAGAAGTTGACGATAAAGTTATGAAAACTCTGGTGGGATTAAATGGCATTACTAAAATTTATTTACGAAATTCTGTGCCAGTTGATTCAGCTAAAAAGTTTGTAGATGATTATGAAATTACACCATGTTATCGTTACGAACTGGATAAATCTTCAAATAAAGTAAAGACAATCCAAGAAACGTGGACAATTAAAGATGATGCTGGAGAAAAATCTTACAGTTTATTGCCAGCAACTGTGGCGGTGGGGCTTATAAAACAGGTGTCAAAAGTTTTAGGTTTATAAAGTTGGGATAAATTAAAAAATCCGAGAATAAAATCTCGGGTTTTTTAATGAACTTGGTCGGGATTTTAAAAGTGTGTTCAGCCTAATTAATAGGTGGGTTTCCGCAACGATCAACGCCCGAACGAATCAGCACGCAGTCGCAATTTAGGAATCCCTTGAACAAATAATTTTGAGCTAAAACTTTTAAAATCCTGTATTCCGACTTTTCATCGGAACCAACCACCAAGTTCACTTTTATTATAGTCCTGTAATATACCAAAGCAAGACGGGTTATCCACTTTAAATTTTGCTATAGTATCTATATGAGTTTTAGACAATTTGCACAAGATTTTACAAAAACCGAATCGCTTTTAGAAAAGAAAAAACGGGCGCTTAAGGTTATAAAATTTTTAAAGAATAAATTTCCCGAAGCTAAAATTGCCTTAAATTTTGAAAATCCTGTTCAACTTTTGGTGGCAGTTATTCTTTCGGCGCAATGCACAGATAAAAAAGTAAACCAAGTTACAGAAAATATATTTAAGAAATATAAAACCACTAAGGATTTTTCCAAACTAACTCAAACGCAACTAGAAAAACTAATTCATTCGTGCGGTTTTTATCGCGCCAAAACTAAAAATATACTTGGCGCGGTTAAGCTTGTTGAATCTAAATTTGGTGGCAAAGTTCCAAATACAATGCTAGAAATTCTCACCTTGCCCGGGGTAGCCCGAAAAACCGCTAACGTGGTTTTGGGGAATGCCTACAATGTTGTTGATGGTATAGCTGTGGATACGCATATGATACGTATAAATCAAAAACTTGGATTCACAAAGGAATCCAATCCAGTCAAAATAGAAAAAGACTTAATGCAAATAATTCCTAAAAACGAATGGTTTAGTTATACTTATAGAATAATAAACTATGGTCGCGCTGTTTGCCCAGCACGGCATAAAAAGTGTGAATGCGAACTTTATAAAATCAAACCCTCCTACGCCCCTCCTTCGCACAAGGCTTCGCAAGGGCGCGGCAAGGCTACGAAGGGCAAGTAAAATTTTTAACAAGCGAGTTATTTTGCTCGTGGTTTGTCTTTTGGTTTTGGCTGTGGGCATACCAGCCGAAGCCGGCAAGGTCAGCGATATTAAAAAAAGAGTAAGAAGCAAGGTTTCGGTATTTTTACCGCAAACTCGGCAAAATCAATTGCAATCTGTAAAAACGGGCATATTTTTTAGCCCGATGGAAACCGTTATTTTAGGCGGACCAGAACAAAATGGCGTTATCCAAAATACTAAAGTTGATTTTGTTTTAGATGGCTGGCAGGTTTTGCCATTTGAAAAAACCACTCGTTTTGAGGTGTGGCTTATTGGCTACGATACGGGTTGGCGGGCGGTTAACGGCAAAGTTTCTTATAATCTGCCCTCCGGTAAAAAAACCTATACGCTTTTGGCGCGGGCTAAAAACTCTAAAGGTGAATTTGATAATACCGCCGCCGCTAGGACTTTTTTGGTGAATGTTTCTAACTATTTTGGAAAAATTAAAATTAACAACGTTAATTATAGAGGCTCTGCCGGCAAGCCTCACTACGAAAAAATATCTATAGTTAATCGGGCTAGCGATTTAGGGGTTAATATTACGGGGTGGTTTTTAAAAACAAAACGTTTTAACAATTCGTTTGAAATTCCGAAAGCTTCAAGGGTGTTTAACGCCCGAGATCTAAACGCCACAGATAACATTGTTTTAAATAAGGGAAACATTGCCGATATTTATGTGGGCAAGAGAAGCCCGTTGGGCGTAAATTTTCAGGAGAATTCTTGCGATGGCTATATGGCGAGCGCCTTTGAAAGTTATGATTCTTTATCTGGCGGGGGCAGGTGTAATTTGCCCAGCCCGTCGGATTACAATAGTTACAGTATTTCTTGCCGAAGATATCTGGAAGGCCTAAATTCTTGTAGGGAGCCAAAGTTAGAATATTTTAGTTTTATTAACGAACCTTCGTGCCGGGAATTTATTACTAAGAATTATAACTATCAAGCCTGCGTAGATAGGTCTAAAAATCGAGCTAGTTTTTATTTGGGCAAATGGAAAGTTTATTTGGGCCGTAATCACGAAATTTTAGACGATTTAGACGATACTTTATATTTGTATGATTCTAACGGGTTATTGGTAGATTCGTTTTCGTATTAAAAAACCACCGCCTTCGGCGGTGGTTCCGGTTTATCGGAGCATTTCATCTGCAAGATCCCGTATTTCTGGGTTGACTTTAGGGTCATCCAGAATTCTTTGTCGACACTCTGCGATCATACCGATGGGATGTACTCTTGAACCCGCTAGACTTTCGATAGCCAGCTCGGCAAGTTTTGTTGGCGATGTATCAGGAGGCAGAGGTTTTGAATTTGGTACGGCAATAAAATAGGCTTGTTCCAGAATATCCACATTTAACTCCTTTCTTTAAAGAACTGGTTGAACCGCTCTCCACGGTCGAATTCGTTTTTGAATTTTTCAAACGAAGCGGCCGAGGGTGAAAACAGTAATACCTTTTTACCTTTTATTAATTTCGCATGTTTTAAGGCCGAAGTCAAAAGAATATTAAAATCTAGATAGAGCTGGGGTCTAGATTTTTTAAAATATTTTTCGCCAAGCGAGTCCAACATTTTTTTAGTAGCCGAACCATCTAAAAGGAAAAGATTGGCTGGTTTTATGTGTTTTTTAACAGCGCGAGCCCATCCGCCAACTGGCGGATTAAATTCTAAATTTTTACTAGTGCCGCCGGTTATCAATACTATCGAGGTTGAACCTCGATAGGCGAATCTGTTTAAAGCGGCGATGGTGGCATCGGGCGAGGTGGCGGTGGTGTCGTTTACAATCGTCAAGCCATCTTTTTGATAGATAATTTCTTGCCTAAATTTTATTTGAGGCAGGGTTTTTACGGCTTTTTTTATCAAGTTCCAATCCACGCCAGCTAAGTTAGCGGCCAGAGCTGCGATCACAAGATTTTGCAAATTATGTTCTCCCATGTTCAACACTAAGTGTTGAACAAAAGATTTGTTAAACCCTGGAGGTTTAACAATGCTGGAGTAAATGATTTTGCTTTTGGTCCGCCAACTGGCGGATTGTTTTAAGAAGAATTTGGTCCAAGGATTTTTTTTATTCAAGATCAAAAAATCATTTTTAGTTTGATGTTTAAAAATATTGGCTTTGGCTTGGGCGTATGCCGTCAAATTCTTATAACGATTCAGGTGATCGGGGTAGATGTTGGTAATAACGGAAATGTGAGGAGATTTTTTAGAGACAGGCAAAAGTTCCAAGTGCCACGAGGATAACTCAACCACCACTGGGCTTTGGCCATCTAAACCATCTAAAACACCAAGCATTGGACTATCGGAAGAGTTTCCGGTTAAAACAGAATTTGGATATTTTTGATTTAAAAAGTGAAGAATCCAATTAACTGTGGTGGTTTTTCCCCGCGTACCTGTTACGGCAATAATTGGGCTAGAACAAAGATTAAAAAAAAGCGTGGCTTCGTTTTCTAAAGTGACACCCGCTTCGCGCGCGATTTTTAAAAAGGGGCTTTCTTTAGGCACTGCGGGATTAACAACTATAATTTGGTTATTTTTAAAATCGGATTCGTTGTGTTTGCCTAAAACCAGTTTTACTTTTTTTATCGCTGGACCAAGCGCTTTAATGGAACCAGCTAAATCAGCGCGCGATTTTAAATCGGTTACCGTAACTTTGGCGCCATGTTTAACTAGCCACTTAGTTGTGGCAATTCCACCACCCAAAAGACCTAAACCCATAATCAGCACTTTTTTGTTTTTGATATATTCGGAAGGAGGCATTGATACACTATAAATGACATAGATTTTGTGGGCAAATTTTACTATTTACTTATTTTTTATAATATTATATAGTCTCACAAGATCCTTTAAATAATGTTCCAATCTAAAAAAGGAGAATTTTGAAATGAATAAGCCTCTTTATCAAAGGAAGTTGCCGAAAGATTCTAGCCATGTTCATTCTTCTGAAAGTTTCATTTCTTTTCTAGAATCCCTAGACAAAAAGGAATGGATAGTCTTGATAGATGACTTGGCGATGGAGTCTATAAGAGCTGATTCTTTGTTAGGCTTTTCTCAAAAGAGTGGATTTGGTACTTTGGTTGAAATAGTGAGCTTCTTTAGGAGAATAAACGAAAACTCTTTAATCAATTTAGTCGAAGCCATTAAATTTGCAATTTTGAAGGGTATTAGAAAGGGTTCTAAAAATAGGAATTTGAGATATAAAAATATTCAGTACTTGATTAGAGTATTGGAACTTAAGATGGATACCTTCCCGTTACTTTGCGTAGTTTCTATGGTTGGTTTTGTTGATATCAAAATCAGACGAGGTTTCGCCAAATGTGTGGATAGGTTAAGTCAATAAAAATGAGTGAGTAGTAAAACTCCCGACGAAAAGTCGGGAGTTTTTTAATCCAATTTTAATTGCATTACTAGATCGTAATCGGAAAAGCCTAGTTTTCTGTAAAATTTAATAGCTTTTTCATTTTTTGATGTTGGTATAACAGAAATATAGTTAACTTTATTTTGGCGGCACCAGTTTATAAAATCAGACGTTAATTTTGCGCCTAGTCCAGCGACTTGGTGTTCTGGTTTTATATAAATACTTTCCAGTTCCGCATATTTTCCTTCCACCCTCCACGGTTGGCGTTTAAAAATTGCTCCAAAAATATAGCCTACAAGTTGGCCAGATTTGTCTTCGGCTACTTCTGTAAAGCTATCTTCTGCGGATATTCTTGTTTTAAAATATTCTTGGCCGTCTGGGCTCATGGTCCAGTTTAAGTTGGCGGTCGGGTCAAATTTATGTTGAACATTAAAAAGTTCCAAATTTAGTTTGGAAATTTCGGCGAGGTCGTCGAGTGTGGCTTTGCGGATAGTGAGTTCCATAAGTAAGTCGAATAGGACTAATAAGTCCAATAATGGGATGAAATGGGTGAAAAGAGGAAAGAAAGGGGAAAAAGGGAATGGGAGGCATATGGGATTCGAACCCATGACAACAGGTCCACAACCTGCCGTGTTACCACTACACCAATGCCTCCATAAAATAGCTTACAGCCTATAGCTTATAGCTTTATAGACAAAAACTCAACCTGATTTTAATAGGTCAAATAGGACACATAAGACGAATAAACTATTCTTCCAGTTTAGAAACTAAAGCGCCTTCACGAACTTTTTGGCTTACCTTAATGCCAACAATGTCTCCGGCTTTGGCCACAGAAACTGACTGATGATCCACTTGCATTTCTTCTACGGTTTGATCAAATTCGGTTTTACCGCCTGCCAATTTAATTTTATCGCCAACTTTTAGGGTGTCCGAAAGCTCAACTATGGCGACACCGGCTTTGTTGTAGTAGTGGGTTATTTTTCCGATAGGTTTCATGTTTATGTAATACTAATATACGAATTCATTCGAATGATACGAATGAAACACGAATTAATTATTATAAATCGACCTTTAAAAAATGTTAAAATTGATATGTGCCCCTGGAGGGAATCGAACCCCCATCAAGACCTTAGAAGAGTCCTGTTCTATCCATTGAACTACAAGGGCTGGTTGACTACAATTTCTAGGATTGTTATGCTATTATCACTTAGATAGTTAGAGTGATAATTAACTAGGGAGTTAGGAGTTAGATACTAGGCATTAGGAAAAAAATGAGTATTAAATCCCCAGTTTGCATTACTAATATCCTAACATCCTAAAATCTAACAAGCTAGCCCATATGAACTTTGGTAATTTTACCACTAAAGCCCAAGAAGCCTTTCAAAAAGCCCATTTTTTAGCTCAAGAAAAAGGCGGAGAACAAATTAATTCTCTGCATTTGCTTTTGGCGCTGTTAAGGCAGGAAGAAGGTTTGGTTTCTACCATTTTAAGAAAAATAGAGGTAGATGTTTCGGCTATAGAAAAAGTTCTTGAACAAGAATTAAATAAGCTGCCCAAAGTTATTGGCGGGGGAATTTCACAACTTTTTTTAAGCCAGGATCTGGCTTTAATAATTGAACAAGCGCAAAAAGAAGCGGCTAAGTTTAAAGATGAATATGTTTCCACCGAACATTTGCTTTTAGCTTTGCTAAGCGTGCCTTCGCGCGGCAAGCAAATTTTAGAAGACGGCGGCGTCAAGAGCGATCATATATTGCGCGCCTTAAAAGAAATAAGGGGCGAAGAAAAAGTGACCTCACCCGAACCCGAGCAAACTTACCAAGCTTTAGAAAAATATACGCGCAATTTAACCGATTTGGCTCGGCGCGAAAAATTGGATCCAGTTATTGGCCGAGATGCCGAAATTAGGCGCGTGATGCAAGTTTTATCGCGCCGAACTAAAAATAATCCAGTTTTAATTGGTGAAGCTGGTGTGGGTAAAACTGCCATAGTAGAGGGTTTGGCTCAAAGAATTGTTTCGGGCGATGTGCCCGAAAGTTTAAAAGACAGAGAAGTTGTGGCTTTAGATATTGGTTCTCTTGTGGCTGGCACAAAGTTTCGCGGTGAATTTGAAGAAAGATTAAAAGCCATATTAAAAGAAGTAAATCGGGCTGAAGGCAAGATAGTTTTATTTATAGACGAATTGCATACCCTTGTGGGCGCGGGCGGCGCCGAAGGCGCCGTAGATGCTTCTAATTTATTAAAACCGCCCTTGGCCCGCGGAGAACTTCACGCCATTGGAGCTACCACTTTAAAGGAATATCAAAAGTATATAGAAAAAGATCCCGCCTTTGAAAGAAGATTCCAACCTATAATAGTTAGCGAGCCTTCCGAAGAAGACGCTATAGCAATTTTGCGCGGTATTAAAGAAAAATACGAAGTGCATCACGGTGTGCGTATAACCGATGTGGCTATTGTGGCGGCGGTAGAATTATCGCAACGCTACATCTCGGACCGTTTTTTACCAGATAAAGCGGTGGATTTAATAGACGAAGCTACCTCGGCTTTGCGTATGGAAATAGATTCTATGCCAGATGAATTGGATATGTTAACGCGCGAATTGCGTAGATTGGAGATAGAAAAAGAGGCGCTAAAAAAAGAAAAGGGTACAAACGACAAGCAAAAGAAAATAAAACACGAATTAGCTAACCTAAAAGAAAAATTCCAAGTTTTGGAAGCACAGTGGTTGCGCGAAAAAGAACTTATCACCAAGATGCGCCAATCTCAAAAAGAAATTGAACGCTTAAAAGGGGAGGCTGAAATCGCGGAGCGCGAAGGCAAATTAGAGCGCGTGGCCGAAATTAGATATTCGGAAATTCCGGCTCTAGAAAAAACTGTTAAAGATTCTTCTCAAAAATTTGGCGAACTAGAAAAAACAAATAGGTTGTTAAAAGAAGAAGTAGGCGAAGACGATATTGCCGAAGTGGTGAGCCGTTGGACCGGTATTCCCACGAGCCGTCTTTTAGAAGAAGAATCTAAAAAACTCACCCGTATGGAAGAAGAATTGGCTAAACGAGTTGTTGGCCAAAGAAAAGCCGTAGAAGCCATAGCTAATGCCATTAGAAGAGCCAGAACCGGTTTAAACGAAAGCACAAAACCGATCGGTTCGTTTATATTTTTAGGTCCAACGGGTGTGGGTAAAACAGAATTAGCGAAGGCCCTCGCTGAATTTATGTTTAATGATGCCAATTCTTTAATTAGAGTGGATATGTCGGAATATATGGAACGACACGCCGTGAGCAGGCTTGTCGGCTCACCGCCAGGCTACGTGGGCTATGAAGAAGGCGGGCAATTAACCGAAAAAGTTCGCAAAAAGCCATATAGCGTTATTCTTTTTGATGAAATAGAAAAAGCTCATCCGGAAGTGTTTAATACTTTGCTTCAAGTTTTGGATGATGGCCATTTAACCGATGCTAAAGGCAGAAAAGTTAACTTTAAAAACACTGTTATTATAATGACGTCTAATTTGGGTACGGAAATTGTTAACGAATATCACGGGCTTGGTTTTTCTCATAACGATGGTAAGGCCGAAGAAAACGAAGTTAAAGAAGTAGAGGCTAAAATAATGGAAACTCTAAAAAAACATTTTAGGCCAGAGTTTTTAAATAGGCTAGACGAGATAATAATATTTAAAGCCCTAGGCCAGGAAGAAATAGAGAAGATTATAGATTTAAGACTTGAGGAAGTTAAAAAGAGACTAGTCCATAAAGGTATCAAGCTAAAAGTTTCGGCTGAACTTAGGGAACATATAGCTAAAAGAGGATTTGATCCTATATATGGCGCGAGGCCATTAAAAAGGTTGATCCAAACTTTAATTCTTAATCCCCTAGCCCAAAAACTTTTAGAATTTAAGGACATGGCTAAAGTGGATAAAAGTTTTAAAGCCGATATAAACAACAAAGAAGAAATATCAATCAGATAAAATAATCCCCCGACCTTGCGTCGGGGGATTTCCACAACAAGGTTGTTTTAAGGTTTTGCTTTGTATGTTAGTATTGTTTAGACATAGTACTCTGAAATTATATAGGTTTTACGCCATTTGGTTTTTTCCACTGGAGCTTATTTTTTCCACAGTTGGCATAAGCTGGACACGATTTTCTTTATGGTATAATGTCTTTAACACAAGTTCAGGGTTTCCTGTTTAGCCAGCGGTTCGGAGACTTGATGTCGTTTTGTTTACCCCGTAGAGCAACTTTGACAGTCGCCTTTCATTAAACCGATGGTTAAATAGGGTATTTGTTCCAAAAGCAATTTGATTGTTAAGGCACTTAACTAGATTAGTCGGCGACTAGGTTTAATGGTCAAAGTTGTCTTACGGGGTTTACCCTGTTAGTAAAGCAACGCATTTTGACACAAAAATCAAACTGTCTTCAATTAAAATAAATTATTGACACAGAGGGGCTAGATGCGTAAAATACTTTCAGGTAAGCTAAATGAGCGTAACCTATGAATTTTCCAAATAAATATTTCAGGGCCAATTAAAAAGGCTGTTTTGTTGTTTTTAGAAAGCAGTTTTAAAAAATATCGTGGTTCTTAATTCTCAACCAAGAAAAAAGATGTAACGGAAGTAATAAATGGTTGCGGATTAAGGATTGTGATGAATGAGCAACGTTGAAAGGCCAAGCCCTTTAACAATTGAATATCTATCTGATATACAGAAATTCTTAAAGATTTATTATTCAGTTTTGAAAGATCGCTCTATATCCCAATTAAGTTTTGGTTTTATGGAGTTTCGAAAGTTAGGTCGGTTCCCTTTTGGGAAAATGACTTGGCTCCGATTATTAGTTATTAAATTTGATTTATAAGTAGTTTTAGAAATTAATTAAGAGATTTAAATATGTTTAGAGACTTCTTTACAGGGGTGTCTGGGCGCATTTAGATCAAAAAAGGAGAAAAACAAATGAGTTATTTTACTAGCAAGCGCCGTGAGCTCGCTAGCAAAGTTGTTTCTTTCGGTTTGATGGTAACAACTTTTGCTTGGCTCGTAGGCGTTCCTACTGCTGGCGCAGCTACAACTGCGGAGACGATTGCGCTTTTACTGTCGCAAATCCAAGCTCTTCAGGCACAGTTGATCGCTTTGCAGGGCGGTTCTAGTTCGGCTGGCGCAACTGCCTGTACGTTTACTAGAGCATTAACTGTAGGCGCGCGCGGAGATGATGTTACGTGCTTACAAAACTATTTAAAATCCATGGGGAATTTTAGTGCTACTGCTACGGGTTACTTTGGCAATGTAACCAAAGCCGCAGTGGCATCTTGGCAATCTGCCAATGGTGTTAGCCCAGCCGCAGGTTATTTTGGTACGATTTCAAGGGCTAAATATTCTTCTATGGCTGGTTCTGTTGCTGTTACGCCAACCACGCCTTCTGCAACCACGCCAACCGCACCAGTCGCGGCGGGTAGCGGTTTAACAGTAGCTTTGGCAAGTGATACGGCGGCGGCGGGTCTTTTCGGTGAAAGCTTTGCTTCCCGACCCTTCACCAAGATTAACTTTACAGCTTCTTCGGATGGCGATGTTACGGTTAAATCGGTAACGATTGAAAGAACTGGACAAGCCCAAGACGCAGTCTTTAGCGGTTTGATCCTTTTGGATGAAACAGGCACCAGAATCGGTACTTCCAAAACACTAAATTCCAACCACCAAGCTGTTTTGAACGAACCCTTTGTGGTTAAAGCTGGCACCACGCGAGGTATGAGCCTTGCCGGCGATTCCGACAACAACCAAGACGCTTATGCTGGCCAAATTGCCACTTTAAGTTTGATCGCGGTGGATGCCGGTTCGGCCACGGTTAATGGCACTTTACCAATCGTTGGTAACGGTATGACGATTAACTCTACCCTAGCAGTGGGCACTTTGACTTTGACCACAGGTGCACGAGAACCCGGTTCCAGTCCCACTAAAGAAGTTGGTTTGACCAATTATACTTTTGCTTCCATTAAACTCTCGGCAGGTTCATCGGAAGATATGACAGTTAAATCCATAAGATGGAATCAATCCGGTTCAGCCGCTACAGGCGACTTAACCAATGTTAAAACCTGTATTGATGGCGGTGATTGCTACGACCATACTGTTTCCAGCGATGGTAAGTATTTTACAGCTAAATTCGGCGATGCCGGTTTGAAATTAGCTAAGGGTGAGTTCAAAGACATCTACATTAAGGGCGATATTATTAGCGGTTCCGGTCGCGGTGTAGACTTTGATCTTTACAGATATGCTGATATTAAAGTTGCTGGCAATGTTTACGGTTATGACATTTTGCCAACAGCCAGTAACTCTGCTGATTCAGCTACGGATGATGACGGCACTTTCCAAGATGCTAATCCTAACTATGATGGCTATGAAGTTACGATTTCCAACGGCACTATTAACGTAACCAAATCTAGCAAGGTAGCCGCGCAAAATGTTGCGGTTAATCTTTCCAACCAGATTTTGGGCGGGTTTGATGTAGAAATAAAAGGCGAAGAAATTTCTGTAGCATCCATGAACTTTGATGTTTCCACGGTTGAATCGGCTGGCGTGGGAGGCGCTATTGATTCTGTTGACATTACCAGTATTACTTTGGTGGATGGCAACGGCAATACAGTGGCGGGTCCGGTAGACGGTGTAGCTGGCGGTAATAACGGTATTCAGTTTACCGACACGGTTACTTTCCCTATCGGCACCAACACTTACACCATTAAGGGTAAGATGGGTACGGATTTCTTGAGCAACGACACAGTGTCGGCTTCCACCACACCCAGTTCCGACTGGAGCACTGTCAGAGGCAAGACTACAGGTAATTCCATTACGCCCGGTCCGGCTAGCGCTGTTACCTTAAATACCATGACAGTGAAAGCGGCGGCGCTTACAGTAACTGTATCCCCGACCCCATCAGCTCAAAATATAGTTACCGGTTCCAAATCTTTCGTTTTTGCCAACTATGTTTTTGACGCTTCGGCTTCGGGCGAAGATATTCGCACCACCTTGTTTAAGACGAGAGTTACCGGTACGGCCAATACATTTGACCAGTTACAGAGTTGCGCCTTGTTTGACGGTGACACCTCACTGACCACAGGTGGTAATACCAATAGCCCGGCTAACAGCGTAACCACGGGTGATGATCTTACCTTCAACTTGGACAGCGGTTTAATTACGCCCAAAGGTTCGGTCAAGACGATTGCCTTAAAGTGCGATGTTAAAGGCAATGTGGATGCGGAAGCTACAGCGGGCACAACCACATTTAGTTTGGGTGTAACCAGTGCGGCAGGCAGTATAACTTCTACCGGCCAAACATCGGGTCAAGCAGTTACAGAAACCCTTTCCACGGCTAACGGACAGGCTATGACCTTGCGTAGTGGCGGTTCGGTATCGGTAGTTTTGGATTCTTCCAGCCCAGCTCTAAAATGGGTGCAAGCTGGCGCGACTGATCAAACTCTGGCTGTATTAAGAGTCAATGCTACTTACGAGGATATAAAACTAGAAAGAATGGGTCTTCAGATTGCTTCTTCAACGGATGCAAATGATACTATGGCTTCCAATACGCCTTCGGATATCAGCAAGGTTACTTTGTGGAGTGGCGCTAAGAAAATCGGTGAGGCCACATTTACTAGCAGTGATTATGCTACTACCACCTTTAGCACTAGTTTTGGTGCTACTGATGCTGATTTAACCATTACTAAAGACACCCAGATGCTTATAACCGTTAAAGGTGATATTGGCACTGTTGGTACAGTTACCAGTGCTTTCCCGGGGCACTTGATTATGGTGCAACATGATGCTGCGTCATCGGATGATGAAACTAATCTTGGATTGAAGGGTACAGGCGCATCTTCCGGTACTGCTCTTTATTCTGGCGGATCTGACACGGCTTCTAACGGCGCTAGAATTGCCAAAGCTGTTCCCACAGTGGAAAGAGTGGCTTTAACCAACACTAAGTTTTCCAACCTATCGGAGCAAAGCTTGTACCGGTTTAAGATTTTGTCTCCGGCTAGCACTAACGGCATTAGCTTGTACAAGTTTACCTTCTCGGTGTCCACTTCGGTCAGCGGTTATCTGCAGGAGTTCCCCGAAGGTCCTAATACAGAAGATCCGCCTGTGTCTGACTATCGGGTGACCAACTACCAAGTGTTCTGTTATAGCGATGCCAGTTTCAGTGTGCCTGCCTGTGGCAACACCAACAACAGTGGTTTACTTAACGGTACTGGTATTTCCGACTTCTCTACTATAGCCAGCACCACGGCGGGTGGATCTAACGAGCAGATTGTCAGCATAACCTTTAACCCCGCCAACCCAACCAGTGCTACCGCTGAAGCGGTTGCGATTCCGGCGGGAGAAACCAGATACTTTGTGTTGAAAGCCGATGTTACTGGTGCGAGTTCCACACCTTCAATTGTGGCTAAGATGCAGAGCGATGCCCAGTTTGCTTCACTGAATAATGGCGAATATGCTGATGATAGTGTTGATATTGAAGTATGCGGTGGTGATATAACCTGCAGTGGTGATAATTACACGACTGGTCGTTATGTCTTTGCTACCACGGCGGCTAATGTGGATGCTTGGCCGGACAATGATTTCATTTGGTCTGGTAATTCCACTAACACTGCCCAATCAGTTAGCTCCTACGATTGGTTCAACGGTTTCTTGGTGTCCGGTCTCTCCAACACTGACGGCGGTGTGACCGAGACTCTAACCTTGACGCAGTAAGTTAAATCTAGTTTACTTGTGCCTTCCGATCCGCCAGCTGGCGGATCGGAAGAGAAACTAGTAACCCCCTCACTCAAATTGAGTGAGGGGGTTGTTTTTTATTAAAAGTTCGGTTATTATTCTATCTTGTTATGTTTATGCTGAATAAAAAATTGTTAATAATTTTGGCTGTTGTTTTGGCCCTAGTCGGTATTATTGTGGCCAATTATATTTTTAAAAGCGATGAAATACCGTTTCAACCATCTCAAGACTCCAACAATTTCGATGCTATTATAAAAGAAACTCCAATCAACGAACCCAGCCCTTTTTTGGGTAAACCTATAAATGAAATTCCAAAATATACCGGCCGTCCGCTAAACGAAGTTATTTTTGGTCAAGGTTTTAGCGATCCAGGCGGTGGCGCCATAGAAAAGAAACGTGGCGATTTGAAAGTTCTGGCCGCGGTCTTAACTGCGAAGCCCATGGGAAATGCCGGTGTGGATGATTGGATTGCGGTCGGGGTTATAAAAAAGTTTTTTAACGATTTTGAAGGCACGCGCGATGCTTGGGAATATGCTGGGGTTTTATATCCGGCCAATGCGCTTTCTTTTGCCAATTTGGGCAACCTCTATGGATTTTATTTGCATGATAATGCCAAGGCCGAACTAAACTTTAAAAAAGCCATTACCAATGATCCTTACCAAGTAGGTTATTATTTGGGTTTAGCTGATTTTTATAAAAATGTTTATACAGCTAAAAAGTCAGAAGCGCCCAAAGTTTTACTGGAAGGTATAAGTATAATCAAAGATATTAATTTGGTATTAAGTTTGGCTACTTATTATAGAGATACTGGTGATAAAACCAATGCTTTAAAATATTACCAAGAAGTGCTTAAAATATCGCCCGATCAAACAGGTATACAGGATGAAATAGATAAGTTAAAGTAATACTTTAACTTAAATTTCTAATTTCTAATTACTAATTTCTAAACAAATTCTAAATTCCAATTTACCAAATTTAAAACAGTTTGGGGTTTTGGGTATTGTAATTTGTTTAGGATTTATAGTTTAGTGCTTAGAATTTGTTAGTGTTATATTATCTTGCTGTAATGGGTTACATTATTAGTATGGATAATGCCAAAAAACCTCGTATTTTAATCTTTTCTCTAGCTTACTTTCCCTTAGTAGGCGGAGCTGAAATTGCCATAAAAGAAATCACCGATCGTTTGGGTGATTCTTTTGATTTTGACTTAATAACTTTGCGGTTTGATAGAAGTCATGCGGATCATGAAGTCATAGGTAATGTTAGTGTTTATAGAGTTAAGGGCGGTAAATCACTTTTTCCGGCTAAAGCATTTTTTTTGGCCCGCAGATTGCATCGCGAGAAAAAATATAAACTGATCTGGTCTATTATGGCGGCTTATGCTGGTTTTGGCGCTTTGTTTTTTAAATTATTTAACCCCAGAGTTCCGTTCTTGCTAACTTTGCAAGAAGGCGATTCAGAAAAACATATATTAAAAAGGGTGGGAATATTTTATCCATTATGGAAGCAAATATTTAAAAAAGCGGATTATATTCAAACCATAAGCAAATATTTGGCTGATTTTGCGCATCGGTACGGTGCGATTTGTCCGGTGGAAGTAGTGCCGAATGGAGTAGATCTTTCCAAATTTCTAATTTCTAATTCCCAATTTCTAAATAAAACTAAAAATCCAAATGTCAAAATAATTATTACCACTTCGCGATTGGTTTATAAAAATGGGGTAGATATTCTTATTAGGGCTTGCGCCCAATTACCAATTACTAATTATCAATTACTAATTGTCGGCGATGGTCCAGATAGGTCAAATTTAGAGAAGTTAACTAAGGATTTAGGTATTGTTGATCAAGTAAAATTCGTCGGGCATGTTGATCCTGATCTGATTCCGAAGTATCTTTACCAAGCAGATCTTTTTGTACGCCCCTCCAGATCAGAGGGACTAGGCAATTCTTTTTTAGAAGCTATGGCGGCCGGTTTGCCGGTTATTGGCACTGAAGTTGGAGGCATACCTGATTTTTTGATCAATAATGTTAACGGATTATTTTGCCAAGTTGACGATCCAGATGATTTATCTAAAAAAATAACCACAATACTAAACGATGCGGAATTATCTCACGAGTTGTCGGAGAATGGTAGAAAAACTGTTGAAGAAAATTATTCGTGGGAAAATATATCGGTAAGAATGAAGCAAATTATGGAGAAAATGCCTAAAAAAAAGTTACTATTAGCGACAGGTATTTATCCGCCCGAAATCGGCGGGCCGGCCACGTATGCTGTTTTACTTGAAAAAGAGTTACCTAAGCGAGGTATTAGTGTATCCGTGTTACCCTTTAGGGTCGTAAGAAATTGGCCCAAAGGGGTTCGTCATTTATTTTATTTTTTTAAAGTTTTACGTTTGTGTTGGCAACATGATTTTGTTTTGGCTCAAGATACTATCAGTGTTGGCTTGCCGTCAATGCTCGCTACCAAATTGTCTGGCAGGAAATTTATAATCAGAGTGCCAGGGGATTATGTTTGGGAACAATCTGTACAGCGTTTTGGAGTAAAAGAGGGAATAGACATTTTTCAAAATAAAAAATATGGGTGGAAAATAGAATTTTTAAGAAGTATTCAAAAGTTTGTGGTTGGCAGTGCTGATATTGTTATTACCCCTAGCAATTATTTTCGCGATTTGGTGAGAGGATGGGTCCAGAATAAAGATAGGGTGGTTACGATATATAATGGCATTAAATTAGAAAATCCGAAATCCGAAATCCGAAATCCGAAACAAACCTCAAACTCTAAATTTCAAACTCCAAAAACTATTATCTCTGCAGGAAGGTTGGTGCCGTGGAAGGGGTTTAGTTTTTTGATTGAATTGATGAAAGATTTGCCGGAATGGAAACTTATAATTGCCGGGGACGGTCCGGAACATGCAAATCTCAAATCTCAAGTCTCAAATCTTGGATTACAAGATCGAGTGGGACTTTTGGGCCAAATTCCAAGAGATGAATTGATGCAAAAAATTAGTGAAGCCGATATATTTATGCTTAACACCTCTTTTGAAAGTTTTTCTTTTCAAATTGTGGAAGCTATGAGTTTGGGCGTGCCTGTTATTGCCACTAACATCGGCAATCTGGCGGAGATTGTGGAAAATGGTGTTGAGGGGCTATTGGTGGAACCGAACAATAAGGCACAATTTTTAAACGCCATAAATAAGTTGGATAATAATAAAGATTTTAGAAAAAATATTGCTGAAAAAGCCAAAATAAAAGCCCAAAAATTTTCTATAGAAAATACAATAAATGAACTTATAAAATTATTTTAAAAATGGAATTTAAAACTCAAAAAAATAAAGCTCACTATTTTAAATCCAAGTATAATAGTTTGGAGCGTTTTATATCGTATTTTTATCAAATAGATCTGGTGTCTTCGCTAGTGGAAGATAAGGCTAAAAGCAAGATTTTAGAGGTGGGTGTAGGCTCTGGTATGGCCTCTAATTACCTCAAAACGGCTGGTTTTAGCGTGGTTACCTGCGATTTGGATAAAAGCCTTAATCCCGACTATGTGGCCGATATACGGCAATTGCCATTTGGGGATGGGTCTTTTAGCGTGGTTACAGCTTTTGAGGTTCTGGAGCATATCCCCTTTGAAGAATTGGACAGGGTCTTAACGGAAATTAACAGGGTAAGTTCTAAGTATGTTGTTATTTCTTTGCCATATCGTTCAACTGGGTTTGAATTTGTTTTTAAATTTCCAGGCATTAGGACCTTATTTAAAAGAAATTTTCTAGGTTTTCTTTTTAGAATTCCATTAAAATTCGGCGGATTCAAAACCTCCGGCCAACATTACTGGGAGATAGACGGTTATAACTATCGGTTGGGCAAAGTAATGAAAATCTTAAAAAATAATTTTAAATCGGTTAAAAAAGTACGGCCGGTTTTGGATAACTTTAGATTGTTTTTTATTTTAGAAAAATGACCCCAGCACCAAAACCCAATCGAATATTTACATCAAAAAAATACTACAGCGAAACGCCTGCGGCTTTCACTTTGCACCAAAAAACTCTCTCTGCAGGTTTGGTGC
Organism: bacterium; assembly: GCA_030697795.1. Classification (NCBI taxonomy): domain Bacteria; species bacterium. Next base: position 162,990 of record JAUYOV010000004.1, on the reverse strand, counting down.
GGGGTTCTATATTTTGTAGTCGCTCGCTAACGCTCACGAACAAAATATGAAAGTTTTAATGCTGTCTACGGACGAGAATATTTTTAAAGAAGGTTCGGAAGTTTTGGCTCGGATTGTAGATTATGGAAAGTTAGTAGAAGAATTACACGTAGTAATAAAAAGCTCCCAAAAAATAAATAAAGTTATTGGGAATATTTTTTTGTATTCCACAAATAGTTTTGGTGTCTTTTATTTCTGGAATGCTTATAGAATTTCTTCCTCGATAATTAGAAATTGGAAATTAGAAATTAAAAATTGTGTAATCACTTGTCAGGATCCTTTTGAGTTGGGTTTAGTTGGTTGTTTTTTAAAATTTTTTAAATCAGTTCCCCTGCAGATGCAGGTTCATACTGATTTTTTAAGCCCATATTTTAAAAAAGGGTCTTTTAAAAATAAAATCAGGGTTATTTTAGCTAGGCGGATTATCAAAAGAGCTGACAATATACGCGTTGTTTCTGAACGGATTAAAAATTCCCTAAAAGCTAAAAGCTATAAGCTAAAAGCTAGGATAGATGTTTTGCCAATTTTTATAGATACACAAAAAATAAAAGATGCTCCAGTTAATATAGATTTGCATAAAAAATATCCAAATAAGTTTATAGTTCTTATGGCTTCAAGGTTAACCAAAGAAAAAAATATTGGTTTAGCAATAGAAGCTATGGTTGAAATCGCTAAAAAATATCCACAAGCACTTCTTTTGGTAGTCGGCAATGGTCCCGAATTAGAAAAGCTAAAAGCTATAAGCTATAAGCTAAGGGCTAATGTGATTTTTGAAAATTGGTCTAACAATTTGTCTTCATACTATAAAACTGCGGACTTATTTCTATTAACGTCTAACTACGAAGGTTATGGCAGGACAGTTATAGAAGCTACAGGTGCTGGTTTGCCAGTTGTAATGACAGATGTGGGTATTGCCATAGGGTCTGTATACCCTGTTGGTAGTAAGAGAGAGTTAATAAAACAGTTAGGTATTTTAGTTGAAAGCAAGGAAAAAAGATTAGAAATTTTTAAGAGTCAAGAAAAGTTTTTAAGTTTTTATAATTCGAAGGAAGATTATCTTAATAAGATTAAACAATCATGGCAAAATTGCTTTTTATAACTCAAAAAATAGATAAAAACGACGATGTTTTGGGTGTTTATCACCGCTGGGCGGAAGAATTGGCCAAAAAAACAAATAAACTCAACATCATTTGCTTATATAAAGGCGAAAGCACTTTGGATAAAAGTATTAATGTTTTTTCCTTAGGTAAAGACGAAAGAAATTTAGAAATTAGAAATTGGAAATTAGAAATTATTTGGAAGTTAAAGTATGTTTATAGGTTTTATAAATATATTTTTTCAATAAGAAAGGAATACGATACTGTTCTAGTTCATATGAACCCAATCTATCTAGTTCTAGGTGGTGTTTTTTGGAAACTGATGAATAAGAAAATTTTTCTATGGTATAACCACCCCATGGGTAATATGTTAGCCATGGTCGGCATATTTTTTTCTAATAAAGTTTTTTGCACATCGCCTTACTCTTTTTCGGCTAAGTATAAAAAAACTTCACTAATGCCAGTGGGTGTAGATACAAATTTTTTTAGGCCAATGCCGGAAATCTCAAAAAATAACAGGCAGGTATTATATTTAGGGCGGATTTCGCCCATTAAAAAAATAGAATATCTTATCGAAGCCGCCAAAATATTGGATAATCGCAGTTTTGATTTTAAGGTTTTGATAGTCGGTTCTCCCAGTTCTTCTATAGTTGATAAAGAATATGAATTAAAGTTAAAAAAAATGTCGGCGGATTTGTTGTCTAGGGGCAAGATTGAGTTTAGGCCAGCGATATCTAATCAAAAAACTCCAGAAGTTTATAATAGTAGCGGAGTTTTTGTTAATCTTACCCCTACCGGCAGTTTTGATAAAACTATACTAGAAGCTATGGCTTGTGGCTTGTTGGTTTTGGTTTCTAATAAAACAGTGGAGGCTATAATTCCAATAGCGTATAAAAATCGAGTTATTTTTAAGGAAGAAAATGTTGGTGACCTTGCCGAAAAAATAATTGCCTATACTAAGATTACAAACAACGAGCAAGAAAATATAACTGTTTTTATGCGCCGATTAGTTGTGGAAAAGCATAGTTTGGTACAGTTGATAAACAAGCTAGCCGTTTTTATTGAAAATTAATTCTATGTCTAAAAATATGGAACCTAATAATAAGCCCAAAAGATTGTCCAGCTATTTTGTGAGCGTAGAAACCACTAGGCGTTTTTATGGAGCCCTAGCCACCTTTTTTAGTTTAGCTAGTTCCTTTTTTATCATATCCAGTTTGAGTGTTTTTCAGTTTGGTCTTTACCAACTATTGCTATCGTTTATAGCCATTTTACAAGGATTCAATGCCGGTATTGTGGCCAATGTGGTTGTTGTTGAAATCCGCAGATATTTCAACACGCACAAGCTTAAAGAAGCCAAGCAACTTTTTCTGGAAAGCGCTTTTGTTAGAATTTCTCTGGCACTGGTTTTGTTTTTGGTAGCCTTTTTAGGTGCTGAGGTTATTGCCAGATTCTATGATCAAGATATTTCCTCAATCATTAAGATAGGCGCGATTTTGATTATTATTCATACTCTTCAGTCGGTCCAAACCGCCCTGCTTAAACCAGCGCTGATATTTTCTTATTGGGCTTCGCCAGCCATTAGAGAAGTGACTAAGTTTTTGTTGCTGGCTGTGTTGTTTTTTTATTCTACACTAAGTATCTTAAATGTAGTCACTGTTCATATTATAGGAGAAGCCGTGGCGTTGGTAGTGATTACTTTATGGTCTTTCATTAAGGCATACGGACATTTTTTCGGTGGTTTGAAATCTGAACGTAGATTGACTATGTTTGCTGAAATTTTAAAAAAATATGGCGGATTTATTTTCTTAAGGTATGGTTTGGCCCAATTGACCAAAAACAGTATGCCCTGGTTGATTAAGTTTTTTATAAATGTAGAGGCGGTAGCTTTCTATTCATTATCTCTAAACTTGGTGGCTTTTGTCGAAAAGTTAATGCCCACACAAGGCATAGGCGAGGTTTTATTGCTAAGGATAGATAACAAAAACCAGGCCAGTTTTATTTTTACAAAAGCGGTTAAGTATACTGTATGGTTGGGCTCGATTCTTTTTGTGTTAGGCCTGGTGGTTATTCCCAATGTGATACCACTGCTTTTCCCCAATTACGTCCCGGCTTTACCCCTAGTTATAATTATGTTGATGGTATTGCCCATCTATGGTACATATAAATTGCTTAAGACCACTCTAACTATTTTACGGGAATACAAAATTTTAACTCTCCGTTTGTTTAACGAGGTCATTATTTTACCATTAGGTTCGCTTATTTTTCTGCCCACTTTAGGGATTTTAGGCGCGGGCGTTGTTTATGGGATTGTTTATATTGAACGTGTGGTTCTTTTCTATAGCCAGTTAGTAAAAAAGTATCCAGAATTTAAATTAAAATGGGGCGGGTTAATGAAATTTGACAGTTTAGATAAGGAAATAATATCTAAAGTAGGACGTCAGTTTATAATGGCGGCGAGATCTTTTTTTGTTAAAACATAAATAATACCTATGAAAACTATTTTCGTATCCAGTTTTTTTGGATTGATTGCTAGAAATATTCTGGCTACTGATTTTTTAAGAATTTTAGGCAGTCAGCCGGATATAAGAATAATTATTTTTGCGCCCCAAGAAAAAAAAGCGTCTTACCAAAAAATGTTTTCTGCGGGGAACATTGAGATAGAGGGGGTGGATAAGATGCCAAGTTTTTTTTGGGAGCGAATTATTTCGGCACTATTCTTGAATGCTTCGGATACCGCCGCCCGCAGAATACACCGACTTATTGAGCGCAAAAAATATGGGAAGTATTTGAGTTCGGGCTGGCATTTTATTGCGGCGAAAAGTTCTAAATTTAAAATCTTTAGGTCGTTTTTACGCTGGTTGGGCCGTCTTTTTTTAAGGGATGAGACCTTTGCCCGTTATTTCGAAAAATACCAACCGGATCTTGTTTTTGCCACCGACATCTTTGAACCGAGCGATGTTTGTATGATCCAATCAGCCCAAAGAAGAGGGGTTCATGTTATAGGTATGGTTCGTTCTTGGGATAACATAACCACCAAGGGTTTGAATAAGGTTATGACAAATGAACTTGTGGTTAATACACCTAAAATAAAAGAAGAAGCTGTAAGATATTGTGATTTCAAGCCAGATAACGTCTCTATAGTGGGTATACCCCATTATGATGCCTATGTTGCTGAAAAAAGAATTTCTAAAAAATTATTATTTGAAAAGCTGGCGCTGGATCCTAACAAAAAGACTATTTTTTTTGCCGCCCCTAGCGATATTTATACGCAAGGAGATTCTATAACCAAGAAAGTGGTTGATGCATTGGAAACAATAGATATTCAAATCATTCTTAGATTATATATAGTTGGCAGTGTGAATTTAGATGGCATCAAAGAAATTCCGGGAAGATTGGTTATAAATAATCCTGGCAAAGGGGATGATTTTATGTCAGCTGATCTTACCGGCAAGGATGCCTATTTGGCTGATTTGCTGTATCATAGCGATGTAGTGGTGGCTTTTGCTTCAACCTTAGCTATAGATGCTACGGTATTTAATAAACCGGTGATTTTTGTAGGTTTTGATGGCGAGGCGAAGAGACCATATTGGAAAAGCTTGCGTCGATTTTACGACTACGATCACCAACGTTCCATTTTAAGCACTCAAGGGGTTAAGTTGGCCAAGACACCGGCAGGCCTGATCGTATATTTGGAGCGTTATTTGGCCAACCCTAATTTAGACTTAGCGGGGAGAAAAAAGATTATTGAAGAGAGATGCTGGAAATTGGACGGCCAATCTGGTAAAAGGTTAGCCGATGTTATACTTAAAAAGTTAGTCTAAAATAAATTGTAATATATATGAAATATTTTAATCCCAGTGAAATAAAAAATGACAAAGAAACGATCCAAAAAAGATTTGAAATTCATCCCGACAGAAGGTTGTTAGCTCTGAAAGGCAGAAATATCGGTATTTTTGAAAGAACTGTTTTGAACAAAGAGGCTAAAGTGTTGGATATAGGAACAGGTTCCGGAGCTTTTCTCAAGGCAGTGCATGACCGTGGCTATAAAAATATTTATGCCTGTGATATCGATAATTATATAGCCACGGATTTTAAACCATTAATAAAGGAGTTTAATGACTTGGATATAAGTCTTGAGAATCTTAAGTGGGATAATTGTTTTTTTGATGTTGTAAGTGCTTGGGAAGTTTTTGAGCATTTAGAAAATCCGCATCATGCCATTAGAGAAATCCACAGGATTTTAAAGCCAGAAGGTTTGTTTATTTTTTCTGTGCCAAATATATTTCACATTGTATCCCGTCTTATTTTTTTAAAAAAGGGTTTGTTTCCTAGATGGAATGAAACAAACAATCATATAAGTGTTTTTCCGCACGGCATATTCGAAAAAACTTTTCTAAAATATTTTGAGTTGATTGAAGAAGGTTATATCCATTCCAAAATTAGTTTGCCGGTGCTGAAAAGATTGAAGTTTCTACCAGAGAATAAATGGTTTGGCAATTGGGTTTATTACATCTTAAGGAAAAAATGAAATCGGTCGGCGCCGATATTTTATATGATTTCTTCCCAAGACAACTATATTATAATCAATTATCATTATGTTGAAGATCCTCGTGCGGCTTGGGGCGGCATACATCCCTGTCCAGTCAAGGAGTTTGAAAAGCAGATAAGTTTTTTGTCTAAAAATTATGAGATTGTTTCCGTAGGCCAAGTTTTTGATTTTGCCCGAAAAGAGTCAAAGGGAAAGTTTTGCGCTATCACTTTTGATGATGGTTTGAAGGGACAATATGATAATGCGGTGCCAATATTGAACAAGTATAAAGTCAGAGGGACTTTTTTCCCCATAACCTCTACTTTTGAAGGCAGTTTGCCGGCTACCCATAAGATACATGTTTTACTTTCTAAGCTATCTTCCTCCGAACTTATTGATGTCTTCCACAGGTTTCTGGGTGAGTTTTATTCTGATCTTAAAGTTGTTTATTTTATTCCCACAGACAAGCGATTGTTTGAGCGCAGGCAACATGAGGATATACCCACCGCCAATTTCAAGGAAACTATGATTGGCCTACCCGAGGATGTTAAGGGCAGATTTTTAAGATACTGTTTTAAAACAACGCGGCTTGATGAAAAAAAATTGAGCCGACAAATTTTTATGAGTCAAACGCAAATTTTAGAATTACGTGATCAGGATATGGAAATTGGCAACCACTCTCATGGTCATTACGCGCTAGATACTCTGGGTGGCGATGTTTTAAAGCGAGATATTAGATTGGCTAATACAGTTTTAAAAGATTTACTAGCTAAAACTCCAGTTATATTTTCTTATCCACACGGGCGGGCTGGAGTTAGTACCATTAAAGTTTTAGCTGAAGAGGGTTTTAAATACGCTGTTACTATTGAGCCAATGGCCGTTTCAAAAAATGATCAAGCTATGTTAATACCGCGCTACGATACCAACGATGTTCAAGACTTCTTAAATCTAAATAAAACAGATTAGAAACCATGGGGGTAGTTTAGAAGTTATTAGATTTAAGATAAGCCAAGGATGGTTCTTATAAAATTCAACCAAAAAACCAGAGAAAGGGGAAAGTATGAATTCCAATGTTGTAAATAGTGGCGGAATACTGGTAGGCGACCACAGGATTTTTCTAGTGGCAGAAATAGGCATAAACCATAATGGTGATGTTGGAATTGCCAAGAAGCTGGTAGATGTTGCTGTAGAGGCGGGGTGGAATGCGGTTAAGTTTCAGAAAAGAACTGTTGATGTAGTGTATACACCCGAAGAATTAGCGCGTCCCCGGGAAAATCCTTTCGGTTCTACTAACGGTGATCTCAAGCGAGGTTTGGAGTTTGGTCAAGATGAGTATAGGGAGATTGATCGTCATTGTAAGGAAAAGGGTATCATCTGGTTTGCTTCTTGTTGGGATGAACAGAGTGTTGATTTTATAGATCAATTCAGCCCGCCGTGCTACAAGATCGCTTCGGCTTCTCTGACTGATGATAATCTTCTCCGTTATACCAAAGGCAAGGGTAAGCCCGTTATCATCTCTACTGGTATGAGTACATTAGAGCAGGTGGATCACGCTGTTTCTGTTCTGGGGGTAGAAAACCTGGTTCTGATGCATTGTGTAGCTACCTATCCTGCTGATTGGCATGAGCTGAATCTCCGAGTCATACAAACTCTGCGAGAACGCTATAGAGTGCCGGTGGGTTACAGTGGTCACGAGGTCGGTTTATACCCCTCTTTGACGGCGGTAGCTCTGGGTGCCTGTATGGTGGAACGCCACATCACGCTTAACAGGGCTATGTGGGGTACGGATCAATCGGCCAGTATTGAGCATGAGGGTTGCAAGAAATTAGCAGAGGAAATCAGGATTTTTGAACAGTCACAGGGCGATGGTGTCAAAAAACTCTTGGAATCGGAAATACCGGTTATGAAGAAGCTCCGACGCAAGGGATAGTTCATTCTAATAGGCGAAAAAACGCAACCGGCGAGTGTCAAAACTCGCCGGCTTTTTAATGGGTTATATTACAAGTCAGTTAGTTCTTTAACTTTTTGAAGAGGAGATAGTCATGATCGGGCAATCATCAGGTATAAAGTTGGGGCCAGAGCTAAAAACACTTGCTGATACTTTCGCTACCTTAGTAAGTGAAGAAAAAACTATTGATGCTATTGGCACTTTGATTGTTAGCGCGTTAAGGTCTGGTTACAAAATATTATCTTGTGGCAACGGCGGCAGTGCTTGTATTGCCGAACATTTTACCGAGGAATTGATGGGCCGCTTTAAAACAGATAGGGCGCCCTTGCCAGCTATCTCTTTAACCTCAAGTTCTGCTTGATCACTTGCATTGCCAATGATTATTCTTTTGATGCGATTTTTTCAAGGCAGGTTCAGGCTTTGGCACAGAGTGGCGATATTTTGTTGGTTTTTTCCACTAGCGGCGATTCATCTAATATCGTCAGAGTTGTTGAGGTTGGGAGAAATAAGGGTTTAGCCACTATAGGTCTTTTGGGTCGTGGGGGTGGTCAGGTTAGAGGAATGGTGAATTATAGTGTGGTAGTAAAATCCGACAGCACTGCTCGGATACAGGAGGTTCATACTTTTCTGATTCATTATTTTTGTGAAATGGTTGAGTTAGTTTTTAACCCTAACTATCGGAGGTAAAATATTATGGGTTCAGATCTGTCAAAACGATTGAGGCAGTTGAAATTGATTGCTTTTGATTTTGATGGTATTTTTACCGATGGCAAGGTTATTGTAGATCAACACGGTAATGAAAGCGTGATTTGTAGCCGCAAAGATACGTTGCGGTTTCCAGAGTTGAGAAAGCACGGGGTTGATCTCGTGGTCATATCCAAAGAAAAAAATCCTGTGGTGACTAAACGTTGTGAAAAAATGAAGGTTGATTGCTTGCAGGGTGTGGATGAAAAGTTGATCGCATTTAAGCAATTACTACAGGCTCGAAATCTGTCTATAGTAGAAATAGCTTTTATGGGTGATGATATCAATGACATGGAATGTCTCAAATTTGCGGGTTTAGCTTTTACTGTGGCTGATGGTCATGTCGAATGTATGGCGATTGCCGATTATGTAACCAGCCGCAAGGGTGGGGATCATGCCGTCAGAGAAGTTTGTGACTTGATTTTAGAAGCGATGGAAAAGTAAAAAGCTATTAGACGTAGATTAATAGCCAAGAGCAAAAACCTCTTGGCTTTTTATTGGGTTATATTTTTATGAAAGATATTTTTTCGGTAGAAGGTAAGGTCATTATAATAACTGGAGGCAGTGGTTTTTTGGGGAAGCAGTATTGCGAGTTTCTAAGGGGACGTGGTGCCACAGTTGTTAATTGGGATCTGGGAACAAAGGTTGATGTTATGGATTTTACCAGTGTTAATAAAGCAACCAAGGCGGTTGTAAAAAAATTTGGGCGTATTGATGTGTTAATAAATAATGCTGCTTTTAACACGCAGGTTGGCAGTGGTAAAAATGAAAATAGTTGGGCTCCTTATGAAGTGTTCTCATCTAAATTGTGGAGCCGGGAAATTGATATAAATCTGAAGGGTCAAATGTTACCTACTCAAGCGGTGGTGTGCCATATGATCCAACAGAAGTTTGGCTCAATTATTTTTATAGCTTCGGACTTGGCCATTATTGGCCCCCAAAATCGTATCTATGATGCTGGGAAGTTTAAAGATATTGCCTACATTACTTCCAAGGCGGGCGTATTAGGCCTGATGCGGTCTTGGGCGGCTTATTTAGGTTCGTATAATATAAGAGTTAACGCTTTTGTGCCAGGTGGCATGTATAGAAACCAGCCAGAGGATTTTGTTCGTCGAAATTCTGAACTTAATATGTTAAACAGAATGTCTAAGGTAGGAGAATATAACGGTCCGATTGTTTTTTTGGCATCGGATGCATCTTCATATATGACAGGTGCTTGTTTGATTGTGGATGGTGGACGAACAGCTTGGTAAAAAATAAAGATAGTTTTTATTGACCGAGCTAAGCTCGGTTGACCAAGCTCAGCTTGATTGACAAATAAACCCCAAAATTTAAATATTAGTATATAATGATAATGAGTAAAAATATTAAAGATGTAAGGACATTAGGAATTATTCCGGCTCGCGGAGGTTCTAAAGGTATTCCTTATAAAAACATCGCGCCTTTGGCCGGCCGGCCTTTGATTTATTACACCATTAAAGCAGCTCAAAACGCTACTAAGTTAGACGCTTTTTTAGTTTCTACAGATGATTTAAAAATTGCCGAAGTAGCTAAATCATTTGGGGCCGATGTCCCATTTTTACGACCCAAAAAGTATGCTCGCGCTGATTCAACCGATATTGAATTTTTAAAGCATGCTGTGGAGTGGGCAGAAAAACATCGCGGTTGGCAGCCGGAGTTTATTGTTTTGTTAAAACCCACTAGTCCTTTTAGAACCAGTAAAGATATTGATCAAGCTATAGAATATATAGAAAAAACAAAATGTGATTCAGTACGGACAGTGCATATTCCATCGCACAGTCCCTACAAAATGTGGAAATTCAAAAAGAACACTAACAAGCTAATGCCAATTTTATTAACAAAATATTTTGCTAAACACACTACCGATGTTCCGAGGCAATGGCTTGATCCGGCCTACTTGCAGGATAGTAATGTGGATATTACCCGGACCAAATTTATAAAAAAAGGAAGAGTTTGGGGGAAAGATTTGCGAGGAATTGTTGTTGACTCTAATAAAACAATTGACATTGATACGCCTATGGATTTGGAATTAGCTGAGTTTTTGATAAAAAGGGGTTATCTGCCCCAGCTTAATTAAATAGGATGAAACTAATTCACCTCGCTAATTTCAAAAGTACCAATATTGGTAATGGAGCTTTAATTTATGGTACCGAACGAGTTTTGACTGAAGACCTCGGTCCCGTAGAGTTTTTAGCTGAACCGTGGGATGATTATACTTTTGAAATAAAAAAATTTGACCAAAGTTTTGTTGATAAAGTTAATAATGCTGACGGATTATTGGTGGGTGGAGCCGTGGCTTTTAACGGCAGACATTATTTGCCTAATACCGGTTTTCGTTTAGATCTGCCCTATAATCTTTTGACACAGATTAAAAAACCCATAATTTTTTACGGTATTTCCTATAAATTTTGGCCCAAGCAATATTATCATCATCGTGACAAATTGATTAAGGCTATGGCTTGGTTACTCTCTAATCCTAAAGTTTTATTCGCGGTTCGCAATGACGGTTGTAAACCCTGGCTGGAATCCCTGATTGGTTACCAATCAGATAGAATTATTGAGGTTCCAGATCCAGCTCTTTTTGTTACAGCCACCGATCACGAATATCCTGAATTGGTCCGGGACAAGCCCAATGTGTTATTATCTCTCAATAATGAAGATGAAGTTTATCGCTATGGTGGTAGAACTCGAGAGTTGTTCTGGTCGGTTTTAGGTTCCCATGTTTCCGAAAATAGACTTTTAAAGTTCTGGCGTAATGTCCCAGATTGGCAAGGACGAAAGACGATTTTTTTGAAACGATTAGCCCGAGCCATTGAAAGACTAGTTGCTGAACAAGAACTAAATCTTATTCTTGTACCACATTATTTTGACGACTACAAAACCATGACCGAATTGATTGGCTTTTTGAAACCCAGGATTCTCCATCAGGTTACCATCTCCACTGGTTTACAGCGTGTTTCCCAGACAGAGTATTTCTATGGCCGCTATGCCAAAGCTGATCTGGCGCTTAGTATGAGAATTCATTCAATGTCACCGTCTATTGGTTTAGGTACGCCGATGATTCCTTTAATTTCTCAAACACGTATGTCGGATTTTCTAGATAATGTCGGTTTGCAGGATATTGGAGTCGATATTTTTGATCTTGATTTAGCAGATAAAGTTTATATTAAAGCCCGGCATGCTTTGGCCAACAAAAAAGAATTAAAAGATAGGTTTAGAAATGTTTTCGAAGAACAGAGAGATGAATTTAGGAGGTTTAATAAAAAGGTTTCGGAACTTTTGGGCGTATCCTCACTCTTTTAAAATTTTAATAATTTTGCCATGGAAAAATTGGGATTCAAAATAAAGGAGTTTGTAAAATTAAATAAATTTAGGCCTATGGAAATAAACCCCAGTATTCCGTTGGAGTTTTATCAAAACTGTCCCGCGTGTGGTTTGGCCTTTAAAGCGGTTTGTGCTTTGACCAGTATCAAGTATAAAAATTTTTTAAGAATCGGATGTTGTGATTTTTGTGGGCATGTAGCTTACATGGATAGGCCGACTCAATCATGGATTAGTAATTTTTATTCGGAAGAATGGGGCGATCAGTCATTTAAAAATTTAGAGAAAAGAATAGATAAAGCTAAAAGAAAAGTCGAAATGAGCCAACTAATGTTAAAGATGAATGTAACCATCAGGCTAGCTAACAAATTTTCTGAATATAAAGAAGTTGTGGTGTGTGAAATTGGTAGCGGTGTTGGCCAATCATTAAGACAACTTTCTGAATTGGGCTTTAGGAATTTAGTAGGTGTAGAGAGTTCAAGAGCTCAAGTTGTGGTTGCTTCACAGGGTTATGGTATGAATGTGCTCTTCGGGGATTTTGAAAGTAGTTTGGTTCAAGATCAGTTAAAGAATATTGCCCCAGTGCGGATGTTTCTTGCTCAGCATGTACTTGAGCATGTCACTCAACCAGATAGTTTTTTCGAAAAAATTTCCTGTTTACAGGAAAATGGAGATTTGATTATTTTAAGTGTGCCGAATTTTGCACAGGAAGCAGCCATGGGCACCTTACTATACTTGCCCCATCTTCACTCTTTCACGATAAAATCATTAAATATGTTGCTTAATAATGCGGGGTATCAAATTATTGATGATTCTTTAACCACGGATCAGTATATTAATGTAGTTGCCAAAAAGACAGGTCAATTTCCTCAGAGCGAGACAAAAACCGGAAATTATTTCGATAAGGCTATTATGAAATTAAAAAGCGGTTTATTGTTAAAGAAACGACTCAAAAATCTTAGTTATTATTGGAGTTGGCCTGATTATCAAAACAGGTGTGAAAAAATGGTACGAGGAGGGTCATTTAAAAAATGGTTATGGTCCACATTCTCGTCCCAATGGAGATCTACCAAATTAAGATGTGTTCTTGTTGAACCGTTAGCTATTCCGTTTGTTTCTTCACCAAAAATACCGATAGAAGTGCAATTTGAGGATAATATAAAACTTTGGGTTGCCTAAACGCCAATGTTTATTTACAAAAGATATATTTTAAAAATAGTTAATCGTGCTTTATTAGTTCTAGGACGTTTTAAAAAGTTGTTGGTTTTTTTGGTGACTAGGCCCTATTACGCTATCCGGACATCTTGGCCGGTTTGGTACTTTATTTTAAATCGCGAAAGTGTTCGTTTGTATAGAAAATATAATGCCACTGTAGTTTTGTCCAATGTTCAAAAAAAAATTATTCAAGACCTGAAAGATAAGGGTCTGGCCATAGTCCATATTAACGAACTTTTCCCAGAAGAAATTCTATTTCAACTGGAAAAATATTTTAAGCAACTATTGCCCACAGCCCAATCAAGAAGGGGCAAGCCCTTTTTAAAGGAGCTATGGGAGATGTTCCCATTAATTAATCTTGATAATCCATTTGTGGCGCTGGCGTTGGATTCGCGAATTTTAGAAATCGTTAACAGTTATTTGGGGCTTTTTTCCAAATTCCGTATTTTTACTTTAAATGTTACTGTTCCAGTTGGAGTAGGTATTGAAGCTATTAAATCACAACGTTGGCATCGGGATCCCGAAGACAAAAAGATGTGCAAGGTTTTTCTTTATTTAAATGATGTAGACGAACAAGCCGGTCCATTTACATATGTAATTGGTTCTCAACACGGAGGTCCTTGGCGGAATATTTTTCCACAGCGTCCACCCAAAGGTTTTTATCCGCCGGCCGGATCAGTTGAGAGAAAAATACCGAAAGAGAACGTCAAAACAATTACCGGCAAAGCTGGGACTTTAGTTTTTTGCGACACCAGCGGCTTACATAAGGGTGGCTTAGCGACAACAAAGGAAAGGGTAATGTTCACGGCTTGTTATAGTTCTCAAGCATCTCTTTGGCCAGTTATGTATCGTTATCCGGAGAATTTTGACAGACAGCTGGTTACTCAGCATGAGTTGGCGCGCTACGCACTGAAAAATCAACCATCTAAAAAAGCAGTTTCTGATTACTAATTTTAAAATGAATTTAAAAATTTCTTTTTCTTTGCCGCGCCACTGCCAAGTAAAAAGCCCAATTCCTGTGGGGGGAATTTCTTATTGGGCTCAATACTTTTTAGATTGCGCTCGCGAAATCACCAACTTGGTTCGTTATGGTAACGTCGGTCGAGGAGTCAGAAATCAGCATTTAGTTAAAAAAACGTATGAAAAGATTTGGGGTCTGGGTAACGAAGCGTGGGTTAGGCAAATGACCACAGCCACTTATAAAAGTGTCTTTGCGAATCAAGAATTGATAACAAATAAGTGGTTTGGTAAGAATATTTATTTGCAAATCGTTTCACAACTTTTTGATCAATTGGATTGCAGATCAGTTTTAGAGGTCGGATCTGGGCGAGGTGATAATATTACTCTATTATCTTTTCAGAATCCAAAACTGAAATTAACAGGGTTGGAGCTGTCGCGTATGGGCACCCAAAGAAGCCAGGAACTTATTACCAATTTTCCCAAACAGCTGATTTCTGATTTTTTTGGAGAGAAGTATTTAATTAGCAAGGAAAGTCTGGAAAATTTGAAGCAGATAAAGTTTTTTAATGGTGATGCGACACAAATGGATTTTCCCGATAACTCTTTTGATGCCACTTTTACGATTATGGTGTTGGAACAAATGCCGCATAGTTACCCAAAGGCTTTAGAAGAAATATGTAGAGTAACAAAAAAATATTGTATTTTTCTTGAACCTTTTCGGGAGGCCAATGGTTTTAAGGGTAGACTACATTTAAACAGGGTGGATTATTTCCGATCCAGCTATAAAGAATTCCAAAAATTTGGGCTTGAGCCTATTTTTTTCTATAAGGACTACCCTCAAAAAGTAACTTTTGGTACTGGTATTTTGGTTGCCCGCGTGGTTAAATAAATTATTAAAATGAAAACTGTTTTTTTATTTTTAAAAAATAGTCTGTTTATTTCGGATTTATTAAAAACTAATTATATCAAATACCTCTCGGAGAAATACCGAGTGGTTATTTTTAGCAATACTATCAGTTTGGAAAGTGTGCAAGCGGGAGAATATTTTTCTTCGCCCAATGTGGAATATGTTAACTGGCGGGTTCAAAACCCAAAGTTGTTTGCCATTTTTAAGTTTTTAAGGATGGCTTGCATGCATGAACTGGATCGTTTGCCGAGCATGAAGATATATTATAATAGCCGGCCATTTAGAAGAGACAAGCGGGCTCGGTTGCTTCGTTTTCTGTCCTGGCCGTTGGCACCATTACTGACCATAGATTTTTTTACCAAACTGGAAACCATTTTTACTTGCCATGTTAGTCTTTTTCAAGATTATGTTAAAAAATATCAACCAGTTTTAGTTATAACCGCTACCCCAGGGATTCAAGTTTTTGACGCCGAAGCAATCATTCTGGCAAAAAAATTCAAGATACTTACCTTAGCAACTAATTTTAGTTGGGATAATCTAACAGCTTTTAAAGCGGTACGAGTGCGTAAACCGGATTATCTTTTTGTCTGGAATAAAATTATCCAAGAGGCAGCACTGGCTGTTCATTACTTTTCTCCACAACGGGTTTATATAACCGGAAGCACTCGGTTTGATAAATATTTTGACGATTCTCATCCCATTATTGACCGCAATAAGTTTTTACTGTCTAAAAATTTAGATCCCAATAAGAAAACTATTTTATTTGCCACAGTTGCTTCGGGGAATTGCCCATATCAGTTAACAGTACTCCAGGCAATTTTGAAAGCACGCCAGATTGGTGAGTTGCCACCAGTGAATGTACTAGTCCGTTTACATCCCTTTAACGGTGGAGAAAGTTATCGGGACATACAAGATGAACCTGATTTTTATCTTGAAAAAGCTGGTCGAGAGGTTAAAATTCAGTCTGGAGAGAGTAGAATTGAAATGGATCAAGCCGATTTCATTAATTTAAAGTCAACATTGGCCCACACTGATATTAACATTAATTATAAATCCACTATTTCTTTGGAGTCGTTTATTTTTGATAAACCTGTGGTTAATTTTATTGATCCGACAGCGCCTTTTCAAAATAATTATTACTACCAAGAAGGGTCTTATTATTATCCGCTGGTTAAAGAGGGTGCGGTAACAGTGGCGGTAGATAATAATGAACTTATTAAAATTATAAATACTTACCTAGCTAACCCAAAAATTGGTAGTGCTAGTCGTCAAAAAATCGCCAATAGTTTTTTTGCTTCTCAAGATGGCTCGGCTTATAAGCGCAATGTGGATTTTTTGGAAAAGATAGTTGCGGTTTAACTTGTAAAAACATACAATGACGCTCCGCCAGTAACTCGCTGGTGCTTTTCCTTGTTGTTATATATAGGTGTTCCATCAAGCTTATGAGATATAGTATTTTGGTCGTTATTCTGGCAATTACGGTCGGCGGGCTTTATGCTACGCCACAATTGTTTATTAGGCAGGCAGTAGTAGAACAGGAACTGCCTTTTATTTTGTCGCAGTTTATTAATCTTCACGATGGAGGTGATGCCTATTTTCAGTTTGCCCGAGAGGTGGTAGACGGACATTTTCCTCCATCAAATATATTTTTTGACTATCGGACGCCCAATATTTTTCCTTATTTGTCATCGCTGTTTTTGGCGAGCATCATTTTCTTATTTAGGGATATTAACATTGCCTACATAGTCGCCAATTTTTTATTCAGCTCTATTTTATTTTTGTTGTTCCTGTTTTTAGGTTGGGTTGTGTTTAACAAAAATAAAGCGTGGTCTATTTTTATGGGGTTAGTGGGAACGCTGACGCCGATGGCCATCCACTTGCCCTATGCTTTTTTTAGTATTGATAACTTTACCAATATTGTTCTTAAAAATTTTTACCCGGGAATAAAAACTTTTTTACCGACTTTATTTTTAGCCCGAATTGAATATCCGCTGATGACCTATCTTATTTATTTGCCGGCCATAATTACCTTTTTTGTTTTTTGGCAAAAACCCAAGTTTATCACGGCTATATTAGCGGGTCTTTTTTCCGGATTATTGTTTTACACTTATTTTCACAAGTGGGTTTATTGGGTGGTGGTCATCGGCCTTGTTTTTTTATATACGCTTATTTGGGAACGCCAAAATAAACGTCGCCTGACGGGGTTAGTTATTTTAATCGGCACAATGATTTTAATAAGCATTCCCTATTTTGTAAATTATTTTGAATATAGTAGTTGGCCGGGCGCGCCAGATCATATACTGCGACTGCAATTAGAGATGGGGCATAGTTTCAATTGGTCGGTTTGGCCGAATTATGTGGCCTATTTATTGTTGGGAGTTTTGGTTTATCTGGTTTTTTGGAGAAAACGTGAACTTAGAGATCGGGCGATATTATATTGGGTATTTTTGGTGTCCGCTTTTTTAGTTTGGAATGTTCAAATTGTCACTGGTTTTGTGCCTCATCCGGATCATTGGCCCAGAGCCATAAGTCCTTTAACATTCTTAATGTTTTTTGATCTTGTTTACACTGGAATTAAAAGGTTCCAACCGGGTTTAAGTAAATCAATGCCTATCCTGATTACTATGGTTCTTGTTTTGATGTCAGCTCTTTTGGTAGTAAAGAAGGTTGTGAACGCCCTTGGGTTTGTTGTGCCTCCGCAAAATATTTTTAAAGATTACACCTTGCCTGGAAGCATTGTGAGTTCGTGGCGTTGGCTGGATATTAATTATGATGAATCTAAAATAATTTCGCCGTCGTTTATAAGTTCAATTTACTTGCCGGCTTTTACTTCGGCGCGACCGTACTTGCCGTGGGGAGGAATGATTTCTTTGTCCAACTTTGACTTAGAAGAATTATTTTTGAAATCAAACAAGGTTTTAGGCGTTGATTCGGCTACCTTGGAAAAAAGATTGCGAGATGGCCAAGGTTTGGAGTGCCGCGGGTTCTGCGATCGCTCTTATATTGGCAATAATATAAAAAGTGCGCCTGCCTTTCTCTACGGTCTTTATTTTGTTGATGGCGTCAAGTCGCGGCCACACCAAATACCGGAATATAAGATACAGGAACTGGTTAAACGATACGGAGGATTGCAGGTTAGCTGGGAAAACCTGGATGCTAATTATGTTTACTATGGTCCTTGGGAAAGGCAATTTATTGATAGGGATTTAAATCAAGATCAAAAACTGCAGTTGGTTTATAAAAACAGCTTAGTAGAACTTTATAAGATTAAGTGAGTTGTATTAATATACTTTAGTGGTATGTGTCATAATCAATAAAATATGAAAGTTGTTATTTTATGCGGCGGTAAAGGTATGCGCCTGCGTGAAGAAACTGAACATAAACCTAAGCCCCTAATTACCATAGGGGAAATGCCTATTTTATGGCATATTATGAAAATTTACGCTAGTCATGGCTACCGCGATTTTATATTGTGCTTGGGCTATAAGGGCGAGATGATTAAGGACTATTTTTTAAATTTTGATGAAAAGGTTAACAACTTTACACTTAAACTGGGAGCTGGTGTAAAAGAAGTCATACATCACAATAAGAAACGGTTGATTGACGAATGGAATATAACTTTTGTTGATACTGGCTTAAACACCGAGACAGGCGGGAGAGTAGCTTTGATTAAAGACTATATTGGAGACAATGAAGATTTTTTTCTAACTTACGGCGATGGTGTGGGTGATATAAATATTGCTGATACTTTACGTTATCACAAAAAGAAAGGCAGGATAGCCACTCTGTGTGGAGTTAACGACATTAATCCTTTCGGTGTGATTGAACCAAAAAATGGTTTGGTAAAAGCGTTTGTGGAAAAACCTAGATCCACAGCTTTTATCAGTGGCGGTTTTTTTGTGCTTAATAAAAAGTTTTTTGATTATTTGTCGCCTGACCCAAGTCTAAAATTTGAATTGAAACCCATGCAAAAATTGGCGAGCGAAGGGCAGCTAGCTGTTTATTCTCATCACGGTTTTTGGCATTGCCTGGATACTATGAAGCACCTAGAAGATTTGAACAATATGTATTATCAAGGCCGAAGACCTTGGATGATTTGGGAAAAATCTTAATACCAGTCTAACTCTGCCGAGAGTATCTGTTTGTGGTGGCCTATTATGTTTTTAGGCGTTTTTTTAGCAAACCATTTCCCGCCCGCTGGTTTTTTGCTGATTTCTGCCAAATAACACAGTGAAAATGTATGTCCGCGGGAGTCTATTAAATTATAAATACCATCAAGTCTTTTATATCTTTGCACCGTAGCATTCAGTTCTTTGTTAATAACTGTTTTTAATCTGTTTTCGGGTTTTTCTCCAAAACGAACAAAACCACCAGGAAAGTGCCAACCCTTATAGTTTTTATCTTCCCGCCAAGTTAGGAATACTCTAGTTGGGTTAGTAATGCTATCTACTACGATCGCTTCCACGGCAATTTGTGGCACGATTTTAATAATAGCTTCAAAAAGATCACTCCCTAGATCATGTGTTTTTCTTACTTTGGCGAGGTATGTTAGATATCCAGTTAGCAGTTTCTGGAGTTGTTGTTCTGATAGGTTCGGGAGTTTATTTTTCATTTTTCCAGAAAAGCTTACGGTCAATCATTTTATTTTTGGTAAGGTGTTGTAATTGGGCTAATCTTATAAGGTTTCTAGAAGTGGGAATTTCTTTGGCCAGGCCTATTTTTTGGAAATCGTTTTTTAATTCCTCGGCAGCTTTTTTTAGCGTCCATTTAAATTTAAAATCAGGCAAGATTCGGGCTAGTTTATCAAAACTAACTTTGTAAGTTCGGGAATCCTTATCGGGTTGTGAAGCATACGAAACCCGGATACCTTTTTGGATTTTTTGAACTGTGGTAGCAATATCTTTTACTTGGAAATTTTCTTTATTTTGACCACAGTTGATTATTTGGTTATGGACTTTTTTAACAGGAGCTTTCAATAAGGCTACAAACAGTCTGGCAATATCTTCGGCATGAATCATAGGGCGCCAGGGTGTGCCATCACTCATGATTTTTATTTCGCCGGTGGTGAAGGCGCTGGCCGCAAAGTTGTTTAATACTAAATCTAACCGTAGCTTTGGCGAAGATCCGTAAGCGGTAGCATTACGTAAAATTATTGGACAGAAATTTTTATCCGCTAGTTTTAATAACACTTTTTCAAATTCCACTTTGGATACAGCATAAGCTGTTTTGGGGTCTACGGGTGACTTTTCGGTGATCAATTTATCTCCCAGTGCTCCGTAGACGCTACAAGATGAAGAGAATAAAAATTTTTCTACTCCGCATTTTTTGGCTAGCTGGGCTAGTTTTTCCGATGCTTTCAGGTTTATATCTTGTGTCAACTTGGGATTAATAGCTCCCATAGGGTCGTTGGATAAAGCGGCTAGGTGGCAGATAGCATCAATATTTTTTAAATCTAATGACGTTACTTCCCGGATATCTTTTTTAATAAATTTATCTTCACAAGTATTGTGTTTTTTAAAAACACATTCTGGGTCATTAAAATAGCCCGTGTCTAGACCCACAACCCTAAAACCTGCTTGAGCTAATAGTGGTGTCAACAAGGAACCAATATAACCGTGTGAGCCTGTAACTAAAACTGTTTTGATCTCTTCCATACACGTTTTATAATACATCGGCAGGCCTAATTGTTTCAAACTAAAAGCCCCGTTTTCAGTGCCAAACCTTGATAAAAGATGCCGTTTCTCGTATAATAACCGAATTATTTATGGATAACAAAACAGCTAGTAAGCTGGATCCAATTATTCAAGAAGACCTTAATCATATTATTGATTCATTAGGGAAGGTTTTTGGCGCGCTAGCTGGCCAAACTATTTTAGTTACTGGCGCTAATGGTTTTTTGGCATCCTATTTGGTAGATACTGTGTTGAGCCTCAATAGAACCTTATTGTTGGAAAAACCGGCTCGGGTTATTGCTTTAACACGAAGACCAATAGAACAAAATAATAGATTAGTTCAGCACATAGGCAATCCTAATCTGGTTTTTTTGAAGGGTGACGTTGCCCAATCTTTTGAAATTCCTACTGGCATTGATTACATTATTCATGCCGCTTCTTTAGCCTCTCCCAATGATTATTTTATTAGGCCTATTGATACTATTAACGCTAATACTTTGGGAACAAAAATCTTACTGGACTATGCGGTTAAGAATCCCCTTAAAGGTTTTCTTTTTGTAAGTAGCGCGGAAATTTATGGCAATCCCGATATTCATCACATACCAATCAAAGAAGATTATTTTGGCAATGTTAATCCTATTGGGCCTCGTTCCGTTTATCAGGAAGCGAAACGGTTTGGTGAAACCCTATGTTATACTTTTTGGAAATCTTTTGGTGTTCCGGTAAAAATTGTTCGCTGTTTTCATACCTATGGTCCCCGTATGAGTCTTAACGATGGCCGAGCCATTCCCGATTATATGAAGAAAGGCTTTAAGGGTGAGGATATAGAATTGGGAGATGGCAGAGATTTTATAAGGACATACGCTTATGTGGCCGATACCATAACCGCTTTTTGGCGGGTCTTGCTTTTGGGTCGTAGTGGCGAGGCCTATAATGTCGGATCAGAAGAAGAAGTTACTATTAAGGATATGGCTCAGTTATTTGTTAATATTTTTGATAATGCGATAAAGGTAAGGGTTATTGAAAAAAATAACTCACTCAATATTGTTGACGCACCTCAAAAGACCACGCCTGATATAAGTAAGCTTAGAAATGAATTGAAATATTCTCCCAGAATCAATTCTTTGGAGCAAGGTCTACGCCGGCTCAAAAATTGGTATGAACTATATGGTTAACGATCAAAAAAAAATATCTATTATAACGATTTGTTACAATGAAGAATCCAACATTGTACCAATGTACGAGCGACTTAAAAAAACATTAGAACAGGCAAACTGTTCTTTTGAGATAATTTATGTAGATAATAACTCCGATGATAATTCCTTATCAATCTATGAGGATTTATGTGCTAAAGACAAACGGGTGAAGGTAATTTTAATGAGTCGAAATTTTGGCTATTCACAGTCCAGTTATTTGGCCGGTTTAAAATATTGTTCTGGGGATTGTGCTATTTTGTTGGACGGTGATTTACAAGATCCACCGGAATTAATTTCTAAGTTTTTAAAAAAATGGCAAGAGGGTTTTGATGTTGTTTACGGCATTCGCCATAAACGCCAAGGCGGTATTATATGGCAGATTTTGTATAAGTTGTTTTATCGTGTTTTTAGAAAACTGGCCTATATTTCGGTGCCGGTGGATGCCAGTGATTTTGGTTTAATGGACAGAAAGGTTGTTAATGAAATTATTAAATTTGGCGAGAGAGATATATTTATTCGGGGTGTACGCCCTTATGTTGGCTTTAAACAAACTGGTATTGAGTATGAGCGAGCG
Organism: bacterium; assembly: GCA_030697795.1. Taxonomy (NCBI): domain Bacteria; species bacterium. The sequence continues at coordinate 140,768 of JAUYOV010000004.1, read as the reverse complement.
CTACGCTTAAGTGGCCAAACAACCCAAAGCTTTTTTCGGGGATTGTTTAATGCCAAAAGACTCATTATTAACTTTTCCTACAAACCGTTGGAATGGATTTCCAATTTTGCTTTTTTGGTAATGGTTTTAGCTTTCGTGGCCATAATAATTTATATGGTGGCGTTCTTTTGGGGTCCTACTCCGCCTAGTGGTATACCCACACTTATTGTATTTATACTTTTTTTTAGCGGAATTCAATTACTAGCCATATCAGTTATGGGAGATTATTTGGGTAAAATTTTTGAAGAAGTGAAACATCGCCCGCGTTTTATTGCTAGAAAAATATTGAATGATGACCGAGAAATTCCATTGGTTGATGATCTATAGTATAATATTATTCATCTTTTTATTAACATGATGTCTTCTGCCCTATCTGACTATAAACAAACTTCAACTCGCGTTCGGCGTACTGTGCTGGGCATGATTCATGCCGCTAAAGCAAGCCATATTGGGTCATGTTTTTCGTGCATTGATTTATTGACGGTTCTTTATAACAAAATTGTTAATTTAGACAGCGAACTTAAAGAGGATCGTGATCGGGTCATTTTTTCCAAAGGCTGGGCGGCCGCAGCCGCTTATGCTTTTTTAGCAGAAAAAAAAATTATACCCCAAGAAGATCTAGCAACTTATTGTCAGCCAGGTAGTCCCTATATTGGCTTAGTGGAGCGTTCGGTTAGGGGTATTGAGGCTAGTACGGGCAGTATGGGCCACGGCCTGCCGATTGGACTCGGCATGGCTTTGGGAGCAAAGCGCAGTGGTCAAAAATGGAAAACTTTTGTCTTGATGTCAGATGGAGAAATGAATTGTGGTACTACTTGGGAATCGGCTCTTCTGGCCGCCCATCACCAGCTTGATAATTTAATGGTTATTGTAGACTGTAACAGCTGGCAAGCTATCGGTCGTATCAACGAAGTATTAAATTTAGAACCGTTAACTGATAAGTGGCGGTCTTTTGGTTGGGAGGTTAGAGAAGTTGATGGGCATGATTTTGAAGCCATAGAAAAAGTCCTATCTGATTCACCGCTAACAAAACCAGTAGTTATTATTGCCCGTACAGTTAAAGGTAAAGGGGTGAGTTTTATGGAGGACAAAATTATTTATCACTATAAAAATCCTTCAGATGAAGAATACAGTCTAGCTCTTGAAGAACTAGACAAGCAAAAATGACAAACACTAGACAAGCTTTTATAGAAACTTTAACCAAATTAGCCTATAAGGACGATAGAATTATTTTAATAGTTGGTGATGTTGGTTTTTCCTATATTGAAGATTTCGGTAAAGAATTTCCTAACCAGTTTCTCAATGCTGGTGTAACCGAACAATCGTTTATGGGCTTGGCGGCCGGCTTGGCTCTTTCGGGTTGGAAACCGTATGTTTATTCCATGGTGCCTTTTGTGACTATGAGGAATTTTGAGCAGTTGCGAAATGATGTTTGTTATAACAACGCCAATGTAAAAGTTTTAGGGGTGAGAGGCAATGTCCACTATAAGTTTTACGGATTCTCACACAATATCAGTCCAGACGAAGATATTAAGATTTTAAGTCATTTGCCGAACCTTAAAATTCATATTCCAGAAACTCCAGAGGAAGTTGTGGAAATAATTAGTAGTAGTTATTTGACCAATAATCCAACCTATATAAGATTATAAAAATCTTAGGGAACAAACTGATGGATCACAATTTTTCGTCTGATGCTCAAAAACTTGTGGGTAGTTCCACATTTAAAATATCGGCTAGAACTAAAGAATTAGAAAGTTTAGGTCTGGATATTATTCATTTTGAAATTGGTGACCCGGATTTTAATACCCCCAGCCATGTTATTGATACAGCCATTGATTCTTTAAGGCGGGGTGATACCCATTATGTAAATCCTAGCGGGATTTTTGAACTTCGTGAAGCAATCTGCCAAAGTACATTTGATAGTTTAGGTTGGGAGCCGGCTATAGATCAGGTGGTGGTAGCGCCAGCTAAATCGTTTATTTACTTTGTAGTTAAAGCTTTAGTTAATCCCGGCGAGGCGGTAATTGTGGCTGATCCGAGCTATTCATCTTATTTCTCCACATTTGACTTTATTGGTGTTAAAGCTAAAATAGTTCCGTTACACGAAAAAAATAGCTTTAAAATGAAGGTAGCCGACTTAGAAAAAGTTATTACTCCAGAATGTCGTTTATTAATTTTAAACTCGCCAGGAAATCCTACCGGAGCAGTTATAAGTGGTGAAGATTTGGCGGAGATATATAAGCTGTGTCAGAAAAATAATATTTATATTCTAAGTCTAAGTGACGAGATTTATTCTAAAATGGTTTACGATAAACCTCACGAATCAATTTCTATTCACGATCATTGCAAAGAAAGAACCATTATACTTAACGGTTTTTCTAAAGCTTATGCTATGACCGGCTGGAGATTAGGTTATGCTATTGCCCCTATTGAGATTGCTAAGAAGCTAGGCTTGATGGTTGAGATGGTTATATCTAATGTGCCCCCATTTATTCAGCATGCTGGAGTAGCCGCTCTTAAGGGTGATCAGACAGCCATTAGTTCTTTGTTGTTTGAACTTAAAAAACGCCGAGATATTTTGGTTGATGGTATAAATGCTATTCCCAGCATATCGTGTATTTTACCAGAGGGCGCTTTTTATGCTTTTGTTAATATTAAAGAAACAGGCATGACCAGTCTAGAGTTTTCAAAGTTAGCTCTAGATAAAGCTGGCGTGGCTGTGTTACCAGGTACAGATTTTGGCGCTAATGGTGAGGGCTATGTACGCCTGGCCTTTGTAACTTCTACAGCCAAAATTACCGAAGGTGTTAATCGTTTATCCGCATTGTTAAATAATAAGGTATAGATTTTTATGAACAGCGAACTAAAGAAAAATATTATAGACCACTACCGTAAATCTTTGGCAAGCAAAAAAAAGTTTATTCCAGGTAAAGTTCATATACCGGCTTCAGGTAAGAGTTTTGACCATAAAGAACTTTTAGCTATGACCGAAGCAGTTTTGGATGGTTGGTGGACGGAGGGACGTTTTGCTGCTGAATTTGAAAATAAACTGGCTGAGCTTATCGGTGTAAAACATTGTTTAATGACCAATTCCGGTTCTTCGGCTAATCTTTTGGCGATTTCAGCTTTAACCTCTGCTAACTTAGATGAACGTAGGTTAAAACCAGGCGATGAGGTTATCACTCTAGCTGCGGCTTTCCCAACAACGGTTAACCCTTTGATTCTTCATCAGTTGATTCCGGTTTTTATAGATATTGAATTAGGCACGAACAATATTGATGTCAAACAACTGGCCCAGCTGATTTCAAAAAAAACTAAGGCAATTTTTTTACCTCATCACTTAGGCAATCCTTTTAATGTTGATGCTGTAAAAAAAATCTGCCGACAGCATAATCTATGGTTGGTTGAAGATTGTTGTGACGCTTTGGGCGGTAAATATAGAGGTAAAATGGTAGGTAGCTTTGGTGATTTGGCTACATTTAGTTTTTACGCCGCTCACCATATAACTACCGGCGAAGGCGGGGCTGTAGTTACCAATGATCCCAAACTAGCTAGAATTACCAGATCCCTGCGTGACTGGGGGCGAGAGTATTGGTTTAAGACCGGTGAAGATAAACGTCAGGACACTGGTCTTGGTACATCTAATAAACATACCGAATTGCCAGCTGATTATGATGATAAATTTATTTTTTCCGAAGTTGGCTATAATCTTAAAACCACCGATATTCAGGCGGCTTTGGGTTTAGCGCAATTAGATAAACTAGATAAATTTGCTAAAATTCGCGCCGCAAATTTCGAAAAACTATATAAATTTTTGTCGGCTTATGATAAATTTTTGTTGTTACCTAGGATAGAAAAATTCTCTTTGCCCTCCTGGTTTGGTTTTATGATAACACTTAAGTTCGACTGTCCTTTTAGCCGCCGTGAGATGCTGGATTATTTGCATCAACACAATATTGGCACTCGGATGCTTTTTACGGGCAATATTATCAAACAACCTTATTTTCGTATCTATCAAATTAAGTTTAGACAGGGTGATTTAACCAACACAGATTATGTTTTAAATAATTCTTTCTGGGTGGGCGTGTATCAGGGTATTGATAAAATCAAGCTGGATTACATGATTGGTGTACTAGGTTCTTTTCTTAACCAGTATAAATAGTGTTTTATCGAGTCTTATCTCTGGGTTTAGCCAGAATGCACACACTCTCCGTTCCCATCATTTTTAGTAGAACTATTTTTTTTATATCAAGCGTTTCCGAGATAAGATCCGATAACACTTTAGTTGGTCTAATGTATTCTCCTCTATCCATATAGGCTAAGAATCTTCCAATCAGATTATTCTTACTTTGGGTAACTGGATCGCAAATAACTATAAATTGTGAGGCTATTTTATTAAGAGTTTTAATTAAGATTCTATTTTCTTCATCAGAAAGGTGATGAGTGGCATCAATTAATAGGGCAACATCATAAGAGCCGTCCGAAATTTTAGAGGTGTTAGCGTCAGCGCATAAAAATGTTTTATTGTCTTTGCCATACAATTTTTTTGCGGTTTCTATATATTTTTCGCTGAGGTCAATTCCCAAGTACTGAAAATCAGTGATAGTACTATATTGACCAGTGCCACAGGCTACATCAACAACAGAAAGCTGATTGGTAATGCCGAATTGTCTTATTATGGCTTGTCGTTTTCTATAAATACCAAACAAAATATCTATGATTTTTCTGAATGGTTGCCAAACGACTGGATGCTCCAGTATATCGGTTATTTTCATAGGTTATGTGTATATTATCATTTTAATTAAGAGGCAGAATATGCTCGTTTTACTTGCGACAAATTTAACTCAGTTGAGGTTATATTGTAGCCCACAACGGGATTTAAGTGAAGACTATTTTTGTAACAATTTTTCAAGGTGTAGAAGCTAGAAATATATTACGCACCGACATTTATAAAAAATTGGCTAAGACCCCTTATGTCAGGTTGGTTTTATTTGTTGATAGCGAAGCCAAGAAAGAATATTATAAGAAAGAATTTAATGGTCCAAATATTGTTTATCAAGTAATTGAGAACTATATTGCTAAAGGTTTATTACAAAAGTTATTCGGTGCTATCAAATTTAACCTAATTAACACTGCCACAATTGATATTAAAAGAAAGTTGTTATTCAACTCAGATAAAAGCTTTATTAAGTTTCTATATCGATACTTTTTTAATCGTATTTTTGCTAGAAGGTTTTTTCGTCGGATTGTACGCTGGCTGGATTGGTATCTTATTTCGGAAGATTTTTTCTCTTCTTACTTTGATAAATATAAACCCAGTCTAGTATTTTTGGCGCATCTTTTTGGTGGTGTTGAAATTGCCATGCTCCGTGAAGCTAAACATAGGGGGGTTACTACCGTAGGCCTTATTAATTCCTGGGATAAAATAACAGCTCGAGCCATGGTAAGACTTCTGCCGGATTGGTTGATGGTTCATAATGATTTAGTTAAAGATGATGCTGTAAAATACATTGATATTCCAGAAAGACAAATAATTGCAGTAGGTGTGCCCCATTTTGATTATTATTTTAAAGAAAAAAGAACACCAGCCGATCAGTTTTATGAAAAATTAGGTTTAAGTCGAGATAAAAAAAATATTCTCTATTTACCAGTAGGCCGAACAGCTAGTGATGACGATTGGGATATGTTAGAGTTTTTTGATGAAATAATATCTAGCGGACGCTTGAATTTTCCTTGTCAAGTGATTGTTAGATTTCCTCCCAATGATGAAGTGGTGGTTAAAAAGAGTTATAAAAATAAGTTTATATTCCAAATTCCCGGTAAGAGATTTTCCAGTAAAAGGGGTATGGATTGGGATATGAATTTTGCCGATTTTAGGAGTTTGGCTGATACTCTTTATTATTCGGATGTGGTAGTGGGTTATCCTTCAACTATGATGATTGACGCAGCTATTTTTGATAAGCCTATAATTAATATAAAATTTGAACGAAAGATCCATCCCATGAATTTTGTTTTATGGGCTTATAAAGTAGCTCACTATCAATTTATTTTAAAAACTGGGGGGGTTCGTTTAGCCAATAACGAAAACGAGTTAGTAAAATGGTTGAATAACTATTTAGATGATCCCAGATTAGATAATGAAGGTAGGAGGAAATTAGTTAGTTCACAATGTTTAAGTGTTGATGGCCAAGCCGGCAGACGAGTAGCTGATTTTTTAATAAAACGGCTTAGCTAAAATAAATATGTTTAAAATACAAATTTTAAGAAAGTTTAGCACAAAGGTTCTTCAAGATATCAACCAACTTCTGCCACAGTTGGCGCTTTCAAGCGTGCCTCCCAAACTTCTTACGCCCGCTAGACTCAAGCGTTTACTGAAACAAAATAATGTTTATCTTGTTACGGTTGTTGATTCTAGCCAAAAGTTATCCAGAATTATTGCTATGGCCACTGTGTATTTAGTTTATATTCCTACGGGGGCTATTTCAGTTATTGAAGATGTTGTAGTCGATATGGCCTATCGTGGCAAAGGTTTGGGACGCAAATTGACCGAGAAATTAATAGAGATTGCCATGGCGAAAAAGGCCAAACACATCAGTGTTCGGACTAACCCAGTTAGAATAGAGTCCAATGCTATGTATATAAGTATGGGCTTTATAAAGAAGGAAACCAATTTTTACAGAATAAATTTACCATGGAAATAGGTATAGATATTGAAGAAGTTGGCCGCTTTAGAAAATTGCCGTATAAAAGCAATCAGTCTTTTTATAAAAAGATTTTTACTTTTGCTGAAATAAATTATTGTTTGTCTAAAGTCGATCCCTACCCCCATTTTGCTGTGCGTTTTGCAGTTAAGGAAGCTATTATTAAAGCAGTCGGCTTAAGATTAAAAGATTTGATCGACATAGGAATTACTAGCAGCCAAGACGGTGTTCCCAGCGCAAAAGTTAAAGGTCAAAAAGGCAAGTTTTTAATATCTTTGTCGCACACTAAAAAACATGCGATAGCTATGGCATTATGGTTAAATTAGTCCAAGAATATTTTTCCGAATCTGCTAAAAAATATCCTAACAAAATCACTGTTAACTTTGGTGATGTTAATTCGACTTTTTCCGAATTAGAAAAATCCAGTAATCAATTAGCTCGCGCCTTAAAAATAAAAAAAATAGAAAGAAATGATAGAGTGGCTTTCTGTCTGCATAAATCTACTAAGTCAATTCAGGTTATTTTGGGCATTCTTAAATCGGATGCGGTTTATGTGCCATTAGACGCACATTCGCCTAAAGATCGTTTGAGGCAGGTGGTGGCCGATGCTGAACCCAAAATTATAATCTGTGATTCTGATACTGCGAGCTTGGTTGTGGGTCTGGGTAGCATTCTTAATTTGGACGCTGAAGCTAGTTTTATTACCTCTCAATCAGAATCAGAATTGGATTATCAGAATAACTCCGGTGATCTAGCGTATATTCTTTATACTTCTGGTTCTACAGGCAAACCTAAAGGTGTGATGATAACTCATGCCAATATTATAAACGCCACAGATTGGGCGGTGGCAGAGTTGGATATTAAACCAGAAGACAAGATGTCCCAGCATCCGCCTTTGCATTTTGATCTTTCTACTTTTGATCTATACTGTGCTTTCAAGTCGGGTGCTACGTTATGTTTAGTTCCAGAAGAACTGTCTCTTTTCCCCGGCCAGTTGTTAAAATTTATAGAAGAAAACAAACTTACTATTTGGGATTCAGTGCCGTCGGTGATGGTTTATATGTTTACAGCTGGTGTGATTAAAGTTGGACGTATGCCCTCCATTAAAAAAATATTTTTTAATGGAGAAGGGTTTCCCACCAAATTTTTGGCTAGTTGGATGAACACTTTTCCAGATAAAGAATTTGTAAATATGTATGGACCAACCGAAACAACTGTCCAGTGTACGTTCTATAGAATACAGCAACCACCGATAGACTTTTCTAAATTAGTACCGATAGGCAAGGCGCAAAGAGGTGTAGAGGTGTTTGCAGTAAAAGATGATGGCACCATTGCAAAAGCAGGGGAAGAAGGAGAATTATATGTTGGTGGCTTGGGGGTTGGTTTGGGTTACTGGAATAATCCAGAAAAGACTAAAACTTCTTTTTTAAATTTTACTGGCAAGGGTCGAGTTTATAAAACTGGCGATTTAGTTAGATTACTTAACGATGGTAATTATGAATTTATTGGGCGCAAAGATTTTCAGGTAAAAGTTATGGGGCATCGTATTGAGCTTGGTGATATAGAATCAGCTTTGTATTCTTTACCGTATGTGCAAGATGCAGGTGTAGTAGCTGTTAGCGTGATTGAGACTGGAGGAACAAAAATAGTTGCTTACGTTAGTATCAAAGAGCCAAAATCAGTTAGCGAAATTAAAATCGATCTAGCCCGTATATTGCCAGATTATATGATTCCCCACACAATAGAATTAAGATCTTCTTTGCCTCGCACTAGCACTGGTAAAATAGATCGCCCTAAATTAAAAGATGAATATCAAAGAAACAATTAAAGTATTTTTAGAAAAAGAAACTCAAAAGAAGGTTGAAGACGATAACACTGATTTAATCAAAAATGGTTTATTGGATTCTTTTAATATGATTCGACTGATTAGTTTTATTGAAACAGAATTGGGTATCAGGGTTAACATGGAAGAAATTGGTTCCGATAACTTTAATTCAGTAGAAAATATAGCATCTACAATTCAAAAATGGAAATAAGACTACTTAAAAAAAGAGATTGGCCTATTATAGAGTCTTTCAATAAAGAACAGTATCGCCATGGTCATATTTTAGTTAACAAAGAGTATTATGATTGGCAGTTTGATAATATTTTTAATACAAGTAAAGAAAATTATACTTCTTTGGGTCTTTTTAATAAAGACAGGGAATTAGTTGGTACAGTTGGTTTATTTTTGGCAGATTGTAATTTTTTTGGAAAATCAATTAAGTGTAACTGGATTGCTAATTTAATTGTTAAAGAAAATTTACGATCTTTAGGTTACGGAGTTTTACTTTTAAAAGAAGCAGAGAAGGGTTTCGATCTTTTGGTGGATCATAATGTGAATGCTTTGGCCCAGCCATTGTTTGAAAAGATGGGTTATAAGGTTGGTAATGTTAAAAGATATGTTTGTATTTTAAACTCTGGGGCAATGGAAGTGCTGACAGATCAAAAAAATTTGAATTTTAAAGTTTATGAAAACCATCATGCCTCAAATCCTTTATCCTTAAAGTTTAAAGTGGTGACCCGCTGTGGTAAAGAATTTGATAGTTTTTGGGCAGAGATTAAGTCAAAATATCCTATTTCTATTGATCGCTCTAGCCAGTATCTAAACTGGCGTTATGCCGATAATCCTTTAGTTAAGTATGATATTCTTACCATATCCGAAGGGGACAAAATGATGGGTTTTGTTGTTTTAAGAATAGAGGAGGTAACAAGCGGTATTGAGAAAAAAACTACTGGAATAAAGATTGGAAGAATAGTAGATATGGTGGTCAACAAAGAAGTTGAGAGTCAATTGCTGTTAAAGACAGTAGAGTTTTGCCGAGGCAAAAATTTGGATCTGGTAGATTTCTTCTTTACAGGAAATTTTTTATTGTCAACCTTAGAAGAAGCAGGTTTTGCTAGTTCTGATATCCAACCGTACTCGTTTATCCCAACATTGTTGAATCCTATAAACAGAACAAAAAGAACAAAGAACAATTTCGCTTTTAAGCTTATTAATCAAAATTATTTTAACAAAGATATAGGGAATTTAGATAATTGGTACACCACCAAAGGCTGTGGTGATCAAGATAGGCCTTATTAAACTATGCAGTTTAGTGAATTACAACTTGAGGTTTCAAATTTGATGGCTAAAAGCGGTGGTTCGGTGGCAGATTATTTGTCTTTAGCCGAAGAATTACCTAGTTATGCCGACAAGCAACCACATTATTTTAGAAAAATAAGAGTGGCTTTTTTAAGTAACTTTACTTTGCAGGCTTTGCCGGAAGTTCTTAAGGTTCAAGCAGTTTTTTATAATATTTGGGCAGATACTTATCTTGGAGGATATGATCAATATGCACAAGATATTTTAAACTTGGAAAGTGAATTATATAAATTTAAACCAGACTTGGTTTATTTTTTAATAGATGAAATTGGTATAGATAAAAATCAAATAAAAGAATTAGCTAATAAACTATCCGATGGCGGTTTTAAGACTAAGCTTATTTGGGGCAGCACTGTTAAGGAAAAATTTAAAGATCATTGGTATACAAAATATAAAGAATTAGGCGATTTAAGGCTGGCGCCTCAAGCGTTCCCAAGTTTTTCAAACAAAGAACTTATTGCAGAAGTAATTGCCATAAGCGGATCAACAAAAAAATGCCTAGTCGTTGATTTAGATAATACTTTGTGGAACGGCATCGTAGGTGAAAGCGATCATAAAGAAATAAAACCCGAACAAGATCTGCAAAAATATATTTTAGAACTTTATAACAAGGGTATTATTTTGGCCATAAATAGTAGAAATAATTATGACGATTCTTTATCTGTAATAAATGAACATCCGGATATGGTTCTTCGGGCTAACAATTTTATCGCAATGAAAATCAACTGGGAAGATAAAGCTAAAAATATGATAGAGTTGGCTTCGGAATTAAATATTAGTTTAGATAGTTTTGTTTTTATTGATGATGATTCTTTCCAAAGAGAAAGTATTAAAAACAGGTTTCCAGAAGTTGCAGTTTTGACTCCAGAGAGCTTAAAAGGCTATCAAGGTTTCAGTTCTTCGGCTTTGACCGAAGAAGATAAAAATCGTGGGAAAATGTATGCGGAAGAAAATAAAAGAAAAAAATTACAATCTTCTTTGGGTGGTGTAGAAGATTTTCTCAAACAGCTAGATTTAAAAATTGAGATAGCTCCAATCAACTCTAATAGTTTAGCTCGAGTGTCCCAACTTACCCAAAAAACCAATCAGTTTAATTTAACAACTCGGCGCTATTCAGAAAAAGAAATTGGAGATTTTGTGGCCGATGGTTGGAAGGTGTGGACCGTACAAGTTAAAGATAAATTTGGAGATTATGGTATTGTGGGTGTTTGTATGATTGAACCTAAAGACAGTATTTGGTATATAGATAATTTTTTATTGAGTTGCAGAATTTTGGGTAGAGAGATAGAAAAAGTTTTTCTTGGTCATGTTTTAGCTCAAGCTAAAACATGCGGAGCCGCATCTGTTTTAGGCGAGTTTATACCGACTGCCAAAAACCAACCCTGTCAAAATTTCTATCCTAACAACGGCTTTAACTTAACAAGGGAAAATGATAATGTAACATCCTATAAGCATAGTTTGGCTCAAGCTTATAAAGTTCCAGATTTTATAAAGATTAGCTATGAAAACTGTTGAAGAAATTTTAGAAAAAGTTTTAAAAATTAGTGCTAAAACCATATCTGACTCAACCAAACCAGAGGATATCGAAAGTTGGGATTCATTTAATGGGTTGGTGCTGGTAACGGAATTGGAAAAAAACTTCAATGTAGAATTTAGTTTGGACGAAATTGTTTCTGTAAAAAAAGTCGGCGACATAAAAAAAATACTTAAACGCCATGGGGTCAATATCCACAAAAATAATTCCCAATAAATTAAGTTTTAAATTATTTGAAACATCGCGGATCAGTAATAAATAAGGTTTTTGAGGAAAGTCATGTATTATACTGCCGAATCTGAATTGAAAAGTAACTCGTTTATCATTAATAAGGGTGATTGATAACAAATTTATTGTAGTGTTAATTGTTTTGGCTTTGGTGGTGGGTGCTCTGAACATCTTACCGCCTGTTTTAATTTGGCATAATCTTGCTCAAAAAGGCACTGATTTTTTATTAGCCCAGCAAAGCGGCTACCGTGATGAATTTTTCCAATACTTGCCCCGCGCTCGCGAGGTTTTTGATGGCCACTGGCCTCCTCGCAATGTTTTTTCTGGAGAGAATGGATTATCTCCATTAAACCCCTTGCCGTCGGCCATGTTTTCCCCCTTTTTATTTTTATTTAATGGCAATCTTAACTGGGCCTATATCAGTGCCCAGTTTGTGTTTGCTATCATAATTTTTTTGCTGTTTTTTTGGTTGGGTTGGCTTATGATTCGTTCCAAGTTGTGGGCTATATTTTTTGCGTTAACAGGTGTTTTAACTCAAATTCCCCAACTGATATTTAGATATTATGATCGTGATTTTTTGGGCATCACTTTAAAAAAATTTATTCCCATTGTTAGAACCCCTATTGATAAAATGTATTTTGCCCGCATAGACGATCCTATGTTAACTTATCCCGTCTTGTTAGCGGCCATAATATCATTTTATTATTTTTGGGTCAGACCCAAAAAAGTTACCGCCCTTGTCGCTGGTGTTTTTGCTGGTTTGCTGGCTTATACTTATTTGCACTATTGGCTTTTTTGGGCGATATTTCTGGGTGTGTGTTTTTTATGGACTTTATTTTCAAGAAAGTCGGGCAAACCCAGATTAAAAAATTATTTGATCCTGTTATCAACGTTCTTTTTGATCCTAATCCCATATGTAATTAATTACTTTAATTTCTCGCAGATCAACTATAGTGCTGATTACATTTTTCGTTTGGGTAAGGAAGCTGGTCGGTTATTAACATTTGACTATATTAGTTCCTCTTGGGGCTGGACGCTAATTCTCAATCATATAATTTATTTGGTAATCTTGACCGGAGTTTATTTCTTTTACTTTAAGAAAAAGATCAATCCAGCCAAGGGGTGTGTTTTTATATGTCTAGTAGTCACAATGTTTCTGGTTTGGTATACGCCTACGCTTTTTGGCTTCGGTTTTGCACTGGCTCATTTCAATAAACCTATCGGTTTGATTATTTATATTATTTTATTTAATCTTGTTCATGATTTTTTTAAAAACTATAGCCAAGAAAAATCTAAACAAATAAAAGTAGCAATCGATATTGTGTTGGTGGTACTGATGGCATTATTGATAAGCAAGCACACAATTAATGTTTTTATTTTGAAAAATCCTCCCCTAGAGCTTTCCAGAAGGTATGATTTCCCTCAAGATATTGTTTCTTCATGGCGTTGGATCAATAAGGGTGTTGAAGGTGAACCCCGTGTAGTGTCGTCATCGTTGATTACTTCTTTATATCTGGCATCTTATACTTCGGCTCGTCCATATTTGGCCTCCGGTTTTTTGTCGCCCTTAACTGATTCCGAAATTGAAGATAGATTTTTGACTAGCAATAAGTTATTTCAAGTTTCTAATGAAGTTTTAGCTCGTCGGTTGGATGTTTATTTTAAAATTGATTGTTCTAACAAGTTGTGTCCTAAAGACAGTCAGATAAATTTTGAAAAAACTCCATGGTACCTTCTGTCGGCTGGATATGGTATTAGTGATTTTTATAAGAATCCGCAGGAGGTGTTAAAACAATATGAGAATATATTGCCCAGTTGGTATGAAACTAACTCGGATTACGTGTATTATGGTCCATGGGAGAAACAGTTTGGCCAAGTTGATTTCTCCTATGATCGAAATTTGAAGTTGGTTTATCACAACCCTTTAGTCAAGATTTATCGCGTTATCAAATAGATGGTTACTCATTTTGCCTTTATTGAGTTTAATTACTATGAAGAATACGGTGTTTCTGGCTGTGCCTAATTATGTTTTTGCTACTGATCTTTTGCGGACAAGATATATTGAATATCTTGCATCTAAGTATAGGGTTATAGTTTTAACTCCTTTTTTGGGTCAGAATAAGGCGGATCAATATTATCAATCCGCCGATACTGTCTATGTTCAGAGGCAGTTGGAGAATCCAAAATTTTGGAGTGTGTTTAAATTTTTAAGGATATGTTGGGTAAATGAATTTGATTATTTAGCTTCCGCTCAGCATTTTTATAAGCGGCCAAATTATAAAAATAATTGGAAGAGACGTTTGTTTAGAACTATAGGTTTACCTTTTTCAAGGTTTCTTACCGTGAATTTTTTTACGGCTATAGAAGCTATGGTTTTGCCGAATTCAGTTTTTTTTCGGTCGCTGATAAAACAATATCGACCGAAGTTGGTTATTACGGCTACTCCGGGTTTTGATCCTTGGGAGGCAGAGATAATTCTTTTGTCAAAACGCCTGGGTTTATCCACTGTGGCGGTTAATTTTAGTTGGGATAATTTAACCATGAATTCTAAACATATTCGTAAAGCTGATTTCTTGATCCCTTGGAATGGAATTATGAAACATGAAGCGGAGACAATCCATAATTATCCAGAGAATCAAGTTTTTGTTTCAGGCACACCGCGTTTTGACCCATATTTTAAAAAAGAAGAATCTGAACCAACTCGGGCCGACTTTATAAAATCGAAAGGGTTGGATCCAAAATATCCTACAGTTTTATATACTACCGTAACAAAGGCCTATCCTTTCCAGAAAAAATATATCTATGATTTAATTGAGCTTCGAAAGAAAAAAGTTATTCCCTATGTTAATATTTTTGTTCGGCTTCATCCATTAGATCTGCCAGGCAATTACACCGAATTTACGGGGTTGCCGAATTTTTACATTGAAATGGCTGGTCGAGAGGTGGTACCTGGACGAGTAGAAATGAATTATCAAGATCTTTTAAATTTAAAATATTCACTTAAGTACACTGATCTAAATATTAATTATGCTTCAACTATCTCTATTGAAGCCTGTATTTTTGATAAGCCAATTATTAACATTGGTTACTTAGGTGTTTATGCTCTGGCCTACGACTTCGATCATTATCGGCCAATTTATCAAAGTGGTGCGATTCGATTGGTTAAAATAGATGATGATTTGCCAAAACTAATCAGCTTATATTTAGAAAGTCCAAAATTAGATAGCGGCCACCGGAAGAAAATCGTTGATCGGTATGTTGAGTTTATTGACGGATTATCCTACAAAAGAAGTGTGGATTTACTAGAAAGATGTTTTTTATCGCAAAAATAAAATGGTAAAAATTAAAATAATTAAAAAAGCCAAAGAGCGTGAACTGGTGGATATCAATAACTTGATTTCTCAAATGAGCTTGACTAAAGTTTCACCTAAACACATAACCATGACAGAATACAAAGAAATGCTTAATCAAGAACATTTATTTTTTATAGTAGCAGTTGGCAAAGTTAGCAAAAATCAAGAAAAAATAATCGGTGTTTTGAGTGTCTATTTTGTAAAAATACCAACAGGTTTGATTGCCTGGTCAGAAGATTTAGTGATTGATAAGCCCTATCGGAAGTGGGGGGTAGGTCGTTTACTTATGGAGGTGGGCATAAAATTAGCCCATCAAAAAAGGGCTCGCCATTTGAGTTTACGTACTAACCCGGTTAGAGAAGAGGCTAATAAACTCTATCAAGCAATGGGGTTTAACTTGGTGGAAACCAATTTTTACCGATTTAACTTATTTAAGTGATAAATAAAACTATTTTTATATCAGCTTTCAACCCTTTTATCCTAAGGAACGTTTTGGCAAGCAATGTTTTAAAAACACTTAAGATAGATGCCAGTATAAAAGTTGTAGTTTTTGTGCCCGATTACAAAGCTGATTTTTTTAAACATGAAATTGGTGCGCCTAATGTGATTGTTGAGGGTGTAGCAGTTTGGAAAACTTCACGCCGAGACACTATATTTAAATATCTTACCAGTTCTTTAGTTAGTACAAGGACTATTTTGGTTAATAAACGAGTTAGATTAGCGCGGGACGGTAGATGGTTTCGTTTTGCTGTTTCGTGGCTGATAATGGAACTGTTTAGCCGGTTACCAATATTCAAAGCGCTAGTGAGGCGATTAGATTATTCAACTATAAGAAAAGATTATTGTTCAAATTACTTTTTTAAATATCGACCACAACTTGTTTTTATCACAGATGTTTTTAATGATAACGATATTTTTTTGTTGGCTACGGCTAAGCGCAGGGGCGTTAGCACCATAGGCATGATCCGCTCGTGGGATAATTTGACCTCCAAAGGCATTTTACGTATTAAGCCGGATAAGTTGATAGTTCACAATGAAATACTTCAGAAACAAGCAATTAAATATAACGATTTTTCTAAAAAAGATATTTTTATATCGGGTATTCCTCAATACGATCGCTATATTAATGGTGAAAGAATGAATCGTGAAGAGTTTTTTAAAAAAATAGGTTTGGATCCAAAACAAAAATTAATACTTTTTTCTCCTTTTGGCGGGCGTTTTACAGATACAGATTGGCAGATTATGGAAATTTTAAAAGGCTTTATTAAAAATAAGGAAATTATACCTGCTCAAGTTTTGATAAGGTTTACGCCAAATGATCCAGTACATCTGGGTAAGTTTATTCCAGATGAGAATTTTTGTATTGATAAGCCTGGCCGAAGTTTTGAAGGTAGAAGCATCAGAGATCAGGAATTAATCGATGCAGATATGGATTGGTTGGCCGATTGTCTTTACCACTCTGATGTTATTGTTGCGGGCGGAGGTTCTATTGGTATCGATGCCGCTATATTTAGTAAACCTACTATTTTAATACATTTTGATGGGTTTGATAAAAAACCATATTGGCAAAGTGTTAAAAGATTTTTAGAATACCAACACCCTTACGATATTATAAAATCAGGTGCAATGTTTTCGGCTCAAAATATTGAAGAATTTAAAAAATACTTAGATGCTAGTTTAAAAAATCCCGATTTAAATACTTCTGCTAGAAAAGAAATGCTTGAAAATCAGTGCTGGAAACTGGATGGCTATTCGGGCGAAAGAATTGGAAAGTTTTTGTTATCATTGTTATATTAAAACCATGTTTAATCTTGCGAGTAAAAAAATTTTATTAACGGGTGGCGCAGGTTTTTTGGGTAAATTTGTTGTGTCCGAATTATTAAAAAATGGTGCCAGTATAGAAAATATAACAATTCCAAGATCCCGAGATTGCGATTTAAGAGATCGTTCTAATTGTGAACAGGTTGTTGCTGGGCAGGATATTATTATACATTTGGCTGCTAAAGTTGGCGGAATTGGCTATAACAAAGAAAACCCCGCATCTTTGTTTTACGATAACGCTATTATGGGTATTCAGCTTATGGAAGCGGCTCGCCAAGTCGGCGTGGAAAAATTTTTAGCGGTAGGAACTATTTGTAGCTATCCTAAATTTACGCCTTCGCCTTTTAAAGAAGAAGATTTTTGGAATGGTTATCCCGAAGAAACAAATGCACCTTATGGTTTGGCTAAAAAAATGTTAGCAGTTCAGGCCTCTGCTTATCGTCAACAGTACAATTTTAATGCTGTAACTCTTTTGCCTGTTAATCTTTATGGTCCCGGTGATAATTTTGATTCTGCTTCTTCTCATGTCATACCGGCTTTAATAAAAAAAGTTTTTGAAGCCAAAAAACAAAATCTAAATACAGTAGAGGTGTGGGGTAGCGGTGAAGCTACAAGAGAATTTTTATATGCCGAAGATGCTGCCGAGGGCATAGTTAAGGCTTTAGTGTATTATAATAATTCGGAACCTATAAATTTAGGTTCTGGTAATGAGATTTCTATAAAAAATCTTGCCGAAAAAATTGCGGAACTAGCTAATTTTAAAGGCAAGTTAACGTGGGACAAATCTAAGCCCGATGGCCAACCACGTCGATTATTGGATACCTCTAGGGCCGAAAAAGAGTTTAATTTTAAGGCTAAGACAAACTTTGAAGATGGTTTAAGAAAGACGATTAAATGGTATGAACTGTATGGAAAATAGATATAAAACAAAAATTATTTCCTATAAAGAGGCGGCAACCATTGCAAAGCGACTTCATCACGATAGCAAAAAAATTGTTTTTAAGACAGGCTGTTTTGATATTTTTCACATTGGGCATGTTCGAGCTCTTCGTTATTGCAAAAGTATAGGAGATATCTTGGTTGTAGGATTAGGTAGTGACAAAACCTTAAAAGCACTCAAGGGTGAAAATCGCCCGGTTTTTTCTGAAAAACATAGAGCTGAACTGCTTGCTACCCTTGAGTGTGTGGATTATGTGGTTATTTTAAAAGAACCCCTTAAGGGACGTATTGATCACGAAAAAATTATATCTATTATCTGTCCCACATATTATATGTTGCCACCCGATGATAAAGCTTTGCTGTTAAAACAAAAAATTGCCGATAAATATGGAATTAAAATTTGTCTTAGAAAAGAAATGAAAGGAGAATTTGTTTCTACTACGGCATTACTGAATAAGGTAATACTAAAGAATTTTACTTAAATGAGTACGGATCAAAAAGAAAAATTTGAAAAAAAATTCAACCGTGAACTTAATTTTTTAAAAAATAAAGGAAGATTGGTAGACGATTGGATAAATGTTTTTAATCATTGTTTTACAGAAGGGCTTGTTGCTAGTGTTTTAGGGGAACTACTTGGGTTTAAAGAAAAAGATCAGGATATGTTGATAATAGCCGCAATACTGCACGATTGGTTTAAACGCAATGAACGAGAGGCAGTTAATAAATATGGAGCAGAAGAATACAATAAAAAAGCAAAAGAAAGTTCACAGTTTTTGAAAGAAGCTGGATATTATGATGATGTTATTTTGCTTACTGAATCGGTTGGCCATTCTTCTTTAAGTAATATCCTTGGTAAGGATTTCATTTATCAGGTAATGCACTATATTGATGATATTACATTTGGCAATGCTGTTGTTAGTTTGGATGAACGAATAGATGAGCTAGAAAGCGCTGAACGATATCGTGAGTTAAATGAATCAGGTAAGAAGCTTTTTAACGGCAAAACTTATTTTCAAGTCCAAAGAGAGGTTGGGCATATTATAGAAAACGAGATCGCCAAAAGACTTAAGGTTAGTCCAGAGATGATAGTTTCTCTTATTAAACGCAAACTCAAAGAATTATTTAACATATAACATATGCCGAAGATATTATTAGCCGAACATTTTGATTTAAAGGCAGAAACTCGAGATTATTGGAAAAAGCGAAATTGGTATTATCACCAAAATCTTGAAAATTTATTATGTTTTTTAATACCTAAAAAACAGCTTGTGCTCGAAATAGGTGCTGGTACGGGAGATTTATTAAATGCTGTTATGCCCAGCCGGGGAGTGGGGGTTGATATAAGTTCGCGAATGATGAATAAGGCTCGTTCAAAATATCCTTCTTTAGAGTGGCGAGTTGATAATGCGGAAGATTTAAAAATTGGAGAGAGTTTTGATTATATTATTCTTTCCGATTTAGTTGGCTCAGTAAATGATGTTGAGTGCGTTTTTTCAAATTTAAGACGTGTTACTCACGCAAAAACAAAACTTGTTATTACGTATTACAACTATCTCTGGGAACCTATCTTGAGACTCGCAGAGTTACTCCACATAAAAGATCGTCAACATTTGCAAAATTGGCTTTCACTAAAAGATGTAGAAAACCTGCTATACATGAGCGGGTTTGAAATTATTAAAAGTGACAACCAATTGGTTTTACCTGTGTATATACCGTTTATTTCGGTAATTATAAATCGCTACATAGGCAACCTACCTTTAATTAGAAAAGTTGGTGTAATTCAGTATGTCGTTGCTCGTCCTATTCCTCAAGATCGAGAAGAAAGATCAGTTTCCATTATTATTCCATGTCGCAATGAAAAGGGAAATATTGAGGATGCTGTTAAACGAATACCTAGATTTGGTACTTATCAAGAGATTATTTTTGTTGAAAAAGGATCATCGGACGGCACATTTGAAGAAATTAAACGAGTAGCAGAGATATATGTCGGAAAACAGAATATACATTGGTATGAAGGAATTATTGATAACAAACGAGATAAGGTACGGTTGGGCTTTGAAAAAGCCAAGGGAGAAGTTCTGATGATTCTTGATGCCGATTTAACTATGCCGCCGGAAGATTTGCCAAAGTTTTATAATGCTATAATTTCTGGAAAAGGAGAATTTATAAATGGCTCGCGTCTGGTGTATCCGCTAGAAAACGAGTCAATGAGATTTTTAAATATTTTAGGCAATAAATTTTTTAGTTTGATGTTTAGCTGGATTTTAGGCCAACGCATAAAAGATACTCTTTGTGGCACTAAAGTTTTATTTAAAAAAGATTACGAATTTATTGCAGCTAACAGGAAATACTTTGGCGATTTTGACCCTTTTGGCGATTTCGATTTGCTTTTTGGTGCGGCTAAATTGAATTTAAAAATAGTAGAAATGCCTATTCGGTATCAGGCTAGAACCTATGGCGATACCAATATTCAGCGCTGGCGCCATGGCTGGCTTTTGCTAAAAATGACTTTATTTGCCGCGCGAAAGTTTAAATTTAGGTAGCTAAAGTCATGAAAACTTTAATTGTTGAGTCAGAGGATTATTCTCTAAAAGCCCTTGCTTTGTATAAAAAATTGGGGCAGGTTTATTTTTGTACTTCAGTTGAAGCCTTAAAAAAACAAGGGCCAAAGTTCTTGGCTGATATACTTGTGGTCAGATTAAAATATGCCATAGATAGATTCTGGATTGATAAGATGCCCAATCTTAAAATAATTGCAACTCCAACGACTGGTCTAAACCATATAGATATAGGTTACTCTAAATCAAAAGGAATTGAAATTATTAGTTTAAGGGGACATACTGGTTTTTTAAGAAATATTACTTCTACCGCTGAATTAGCTTTTGGTTTAATGATATCTTTAGTAAGAAACATAAACCCTGCATTTGAAAATATTAAAAAAGAAAGTCAGTGGGATAGAATGAGTTTTCGTGGTTATCAACTTTCTGGAAAGATATTGGGAATTATTGGGTACGGTCGGCTTGGAAAAATTATGGCTCGATATGGCAAAGCTCTTGGCATGAAAATAGTGGCTTATGATCCTTATGTGAAGCCTGCAAGAGGTGTTGATTTTGTTAGTTTAGAAAAATTGCTAAAAATTTCCGATGTTGTTTCTCTCCACGCGCTTTTGACAGAAAAAAATCATAGTTTCCTAAAATTGAAGCATTTTAGATTGATGAAACCCACGGCTTATTTTATCAATACTGCACGGGCAGAGTTAATAGAAAAGCAGGCTTTGTATAAGGCTCTGTCCCAAAAAATGATAGCCGGATCGGCCATAGATGTTATGGATAACGAATTATCCGATGGCGCCCATCTCAAGCAGGATTTTTTGTGGAAGTATGCCAAGGCACACGACAATTTAATAATAACTCCGCATATAGGCGGAGCTACTTTTGAGGCTATGCATATAACTGAAGATTTTATAGCTAAAGAGGTTGAAAAGTTCGTCAAGTCTGGGAAACTAAGATAAGTTAAAAATTGTTGTAATAGGCATAAAAATGGGGTTTAAAATAGAAAATTTAAAACACGCAAATAACTCCGTTTTTGTCGTAGCCGAAATCGGCAAAGGTTTTATACAGACCGAAGCCGATCAAACGCCAGAGGTTTATTTAGCTAATGCTAAAGAGCTGGTTCGTTTGGCCAAAGAAGCTGGTGCTGATGCTGTTAAGTTTCAAACTCACACCGTAGACGATGAGCAGGCCAATATAAATGTTGTGGCTCCTCATTTTAACGGAGCAGACAGATATAGTTGGGTTAAGAGAAATACCAGTGCTACGCCAGTTTGGTTTTGGCAGGAACTAAAAAAGTATTGCGATGAGCTTGGTATTATTTTTTTCTCTACACCAATGAGTCGCGGTGCGGCTAGGCTTTTAAACGAAGAAGTTGGCGTAGATTTATGGAAAGTAGGTTCGGGCGATATTTTGGATTTTGTAATGCTAGATTATCTGGCTTCAACCGGAAAGCCGATTATAATCTCGGCGGGCATGAGCACATTGGCAGAGGTGGATCTGGCTGTTAAATTTTTAAAAGATAAGGGCGCGGATTTTTCTTTGTTGCATTGTGTTTCTAAATATCCCTGCCCACCCGAAGAACTTCAGCTGCAAACGATTAACTTTTTTAAGGAAAGATATAATGTGCCCATAGGTTTTTCCGATCATTCTATCGGTATGGATTCGGCTTTAGCGGCTGTAGCTCTGGGCGCCAAAATAATAGAAAAACATTTTTCTTTAAATCGCGATTTATGGGGTTCGGATCATAAAGTGGCTATGACACCAGAAGAACTTAAGCTTATGGTTTCAGAGATAAGAAACATAGAATCAAATCCAAATAAAAAAGAAGAATATCTTAACAAGGAAATTGTAAAAGAGGGGATGGGTAAAACCATAAAAGTTTTACAAGAAGGCGAAGTTAAGTTTAGGCCGTTTTTTAGAAAAACGTTGGTAGCTTTAACAGATATACCAGCAGGCATAGAGATCAAACAAGAAATGTTGGGAGCTATGCGCCCACAATTGCATTTGGACGGCTTGCCTTCCGAAAAATATGAAAATATTCTTGGTAAAAAAGCTTCTCAAGCTATAACTAAGAACCAACCGATTTCTCTAGAAATGATAGTTTGACTGTTATGAATCCTAAAAGAAAAATTTTAGTTCCAATATTTAACCGAGCCCACTATGGTCGGTTGCGTCCGGTTCTTAATGCTATAAAAAATCATCCAAACTTAGATTTAAAGATAATAGTAGGTGTACCCGCGGCTTATGGTTATTTTTTAAAAAATATAATAAATAGCCGTCCCAGATCTTGGTTTTTAGCTTTGCCTTGGTATATGTTAGCGCGAATAAGATCTTTCTTGGGTAAAAAATATGTTTTTAAAAATGATTTTTTAGCCAGAAATCTTTTAGCAGATGGTTTTGAGTTAGAAGCATATGTGCCAATTTTTTTTGACGGCGGTAAATCGGAAACAATGGCTAAAACCGCAGGGTTTGGACTAGAAAAACTAACCGATGAAATTAGAAAAATAAAACCCGATGTGGTTTTCGTTAATGCCGACAGATTTGAAATGATGGCTGTGGCCATGGTCGCTTCCTATCTAAACATTCCCATAGCCCACAATGAAGGCGGTGATATGAGTGGCACTATAGATGAAAGCGTAAGACATGCTATAACCAAGCTGGCGCATATTCATTTCACTTCTACAGAATCTAGCAGAAATAGAGTTATACAAATGGGTGAAAATCCAGAGAAAGTTTTTAACGTGGGTTCTCCGGCCATAGATGCTATTGCTAATGTGGATTTTAAAATTAGGCCGGATGTCTTTTCTAAACTGGATATATCAAAACCCTATCTTTTAATCTTAGCTCATCCCGTTACTACAATTTCTTCGGAAGAAAATTTTAAATTTGCTCAAAATTTAATCTCTGCTATAAAAGAAATATCAATACCCAAAATTATTTTAGGTTCTAATATTGATGCCGGTTCAGACGCCTTAGGTGGTGTTATTAAAAATTGGTTAGAAAAAGAAAAGCCCAATAATGTTTTTTTTACAAAAACATTACACCCCGATGATTTTTATAAGTATTTAAAATATACAGCCTGTGCCGTAGGCAATTCTTCCAGCTTTATTCGTGAAGGGGCCTATTTTGGTACCCCGGTGGTTTTACTGGGTTCCAGACAAAACAACAGAGAAAGGGGAGATAATATTTTAGAAGTCATTGATAACCAAAAAGATTCTTTAAGACAAGCAATTTTGACTCAAATTAACCGAGGGAAGTTTCCTGTTAGTAATATTTTTGGCGGGGGCGACTCGGCTCTTAAAATAGTCGATGTTTTTGCCACAGTTGATTTGGATATTCAAAAAGTTTTTCACGAGATTTTTATTTCTCCAGTAGCTTAATATTGTGTTAGGGTATTCAAAATATGATAGATGATATTTTTAAAAATAATTTTTTTGCCGGTGCATTGGTTTTTTTAGGCGCTCTACTGGTAGGCGCGCTATATATAGGACCTCCGCTATTCGTAAAGAAACATTTTGAAAAATCAGACAATGTTTTTGTTTTGGCGCAGTATAAAACTTACCGAGATTCGCTACAAGCCTATTTGCCTCGAGCTAGAGAAATTTACGACGGACATTTTCCACCCTCGGAGCTTTATGGTTCCCCTGGCGCGCCGACTATTCAAAACTTAATACCATCCACATTGTTTTCGGTTTTTATTTTTCTATTCAAAGGCAATATAGATTTAGCTTATTTAGGTGCTCAATTTGTATTTTCAGGTATTATATTTACCCTTTTTTATGTTCTGGGGCAAATCATATTTAGATCGCGAGTTTGGTCGTGGTTTTTTTCTTTAACTGCCGTTTTATCTCCGATTGTTTTAAAATTACCTTTTTACAAATGGCAGGGCTTCTCGGAATTTCAGGCTTTCTTTATAAACAATTTTTTGCCTTTTGTTAGGACTCAATTTGACCAACTTTATTTAGCGAGAGTGGATGAACCTTTATTGACCTATCCGTTCTATCTAGCCGCTATTATATCTTTTTTCATTTTTTGGACAAGACCCACTCTAAAATTTGCCCTATTTTCAGGATTTTTTGCCGGTTTAATGTTTTATACTTATTTTCACCACTGGGTTTACTGGTTGGTTGTGTTGCTGGTTCTTTTTCTGTATGCGCTAGTTGCGCGGGATAGAAATCGCATCAAATCTTACCTTGTTTTGTTTTCTGCTTTGGCAGTTACCACTATTCCTTATTTTTGGATGTATAACAATTTTAGATCTCTAGATACATATCAGGATTTTATCTTAAGAGCGGGGGTAGTTTTTGGACATTCTTTGGGAGTAGCTAGAGACAATATTGCGGACTATTTTGTTTACTTGCTATTAGTCTTGGTGGTTTATTTTGTCTACCGCCACCATGACCGCAATAAGTTCGTTTTGTTTTTGGGTCTTATTGGTGGAATGATGCTGGTGTGGAATATCCAGATGGTGGTTGGTTATTTACCGGTGCCCCATTTTTTTAGGAGGTCTATATCTCCGATTATCTTTATAATTGTTTTTGCTGTACTTCACGATCTTTCTAGTAGAGTTACACTTAAACGGTTACGATTAAAAAAAGTTTTTTTGACGGGCTTAGTAGTTTTATCTTTATTTATTGTTGCCAAAAAAATAATCAATATAGTTTTAATAAATTATTCTCTGCAAGAACATATTGTAGATTACTATAAATTTCCGAGTGAGGTCGCAGTTTCCTGGAAATGGGTCAATCACAATCTTTCGCCCGAAAGCGTGATAGTTTCTCCTTCAACTTTAACATCTTTTTATCTTAATACTCACACCTTCTCTAGGCCTTTTTTGCCGACGGCCTTTATAACATTGTTGAGTGTCAAAGAAATGGAAGACAGATACCTTTTAAGCCACAAATTATTTGGAGTGAGACCGGAAGTTTTAGAGCAACGTTTAGCTGGTAAACTTGATCCGCAATGCGAAGCTTATGATTGTTTTCCCGACAAGGATAGTAATCTTAACGATAGTTTTGGTAATTTGTACGGAGGTTATTTTTCTAGCCGATACAATACTTTTAACAGTATTTACTCCTCAAATTCTGATCAAGATTTTGTAACCAAAAAAAGGCAAGAAAAGATAATAGAGTTGTCGGGTCGTTACAAAACAATGCGCAGGGATTGGTCAGAGATCGGAACAGGTTATGTTTATGTGGGGCCGTTAGAAGAACAAATTACTGGTAATAATAACTTTATTACAGACAGGGGCTTAAAAATAGTTTATAAAGATCCTCAGGTATCAATGTATAAGATTTTGAAGCAATAGTGACCAGTGCTAGGAATGAAAAGTTGGCGACGGTCTAAATGTGTTTGCCTGAGTTAATTGTGTATGTCATATACTTGGATTTTACCATTAAGTGATTCCAAGCTATTGGGCCATAACGGCTGGGTTGACTTATACACTATCTTATGATAAAATTTATTTAAATCAAGCCAAGGTGGTTTGATAAACCGTAGTAGTACATTAAATAAAAAAGGAGGTGTGCCTTGGATATTCTGGTTGGCAGTTATACAGAGGATGGGTATCAGCCTATTCCTTCGGTACGTCTTACGGACGATGAGTATAGCAGGGGGCTTCAATGTTTCGTCCCAGCATGTACAGATGTTGTCCCAATTGATACTAATCGGAAAGTAATCTATCTTGCAAAGCGAGTATCAATACCCATGACTGGCTGGTGGTGGATTGGTGGTGGTATGATGCCGCATGAGACCAAGGAAGAAGCTGTGGCGAGAAATTTCCAGCGGGAAACCAAGTTAGAGCTTCCTCAAGATCGTTTCGAATTGATAGCGGTTTTTGACTATCGCTGGAAAGATCGAGCTCAATTGCCACAGGAGATTGGTTGTCACATGCTCGGTTACACATTTACAATCGAGCTCACAGTGGCCGAATTGGGCTCTGTCTATGCAAATCTTGAGGATAGAGAATACAAAGAAAATACTGGCCTTTTCGCCTTTGATCGAGAGCGGTTAGTCAGCGAGAAAGTTTTTCCTTCAATTCTAGATCTATACGATCGAGTGTTTTCTTGAGACATAGTACTGTTTAGAGGGTCCGTTTTTACGGACTCTTTTTTTATTCATTTGTTAAACTAGACAATCGGATTTATAAGCTGTTAGTATTCATAGTATATTTTTATGAAAAAAGCTTTAATTACAGGTATAACTGGTCAGGATGGTTCGTATTTAGCTGATTTTTTATTATCTAAGGGGTATGAAGTTCATGGTCTTATACGACGTTCTAGTTCTTTCAATACTAAGCGTATTTCTCATATACCAATAGACTTGCTTAGGAAAGAAGGAAATTTTTTTTTACATTATAGCGATTTAACAGATGGCGCCTCTATAAATCGTATATTAAAAAATACAAAACCAAATGAGATTTATAATTTGGGTGCCCAAAGCCATGTCAGGGTGAGTTTTGATGTTCCTGAATATACGGCCGATGTTGTTGGTTTAGGCTCGTTACGCCTTCTAGACGCTATACGTGAAACTGGAATTAAGACAAAATTTTATCAAGCTTCTTCTTCTGAAATGTTTGGTTTGACTCCACCTCCCCAAAGTGAAACTACCTCATTCCATCCTCGCAGTCCTTATGCTTGCGCCAAGGTGTTTTCTTATTGGATAACAAAAAATTACCGCGAGGCCTATGGCATGTTTGCCGCTAACGGTATTTTGTTTAACCACGAATCGCCAAGACGAGGCGAAAACTTTGTTACTAAAAAAATAACCCACACCGTCGCTAGGATTAAGGCAGGTTTAGAAAAAAAACTTTACTTGGGGAATCTAGAGGCTGTGCGCGACTGGGGCTATGCCCCAGAGTATGTAGAGGCTATGTGGCTTATGTTACAGCAAAATAAGCCAGACGATTTTGTTATTGCTACGGGTGAGGCGCATACAGTTAAAGAATTTGTTGAGGAAACTTTTCGTCTGGTAGGTTTAGATTGGAAGAAATATGTAGAAATAGATCCGCGTTATTACAGGCCTTCAGAAACTCCAACTTTGATAGGGGACTATAAAAAAGCCAAAAGGGTTTTGAAATGGAAACCCAAAGTGAAGTTTAAAGAGTTAGTAAAGATAATGCTGGAGCACGATTTAAATGAACACAACCTTAAAATATGAATCAGGCCAACAATTTTTATCATAACAAAAAAGTTTTGGTTACTGGCGGAGCTGGGTTTGTAGGCAGTCATTTAGTAGAAATGTTGGTTGATCAAGGTGCTGATGTCACAGTTCCGGTAAGAGCTACCACAAATTTGAATTTTTTAAATAGTGTAAAAGATAATATTAAAATCGTTATAGCTGATTTGAGAGATAGGGATAGCGTGGCCAAGACAATTAAAGACCAAGAAATAGTTCTAAATCTTGCCGCTTCTAAGGGTGGCGGTATTGAACATAGTATGAAACACCATGCTAGTCTTTTTCGTGATAACCTTAGTACTTTTATGAATGTTATAGATAGTGCCCGCCTAGCTAATGTTGAGCGTTTTCTAGTGGTTAGTTCGGCTTGTGTTTACCCAAAGAACGCCACTAATCCTACTCCGGAAGAAGAGGGTTTTAAAGATGCCCCCGATTCGGCTAACGCGGGCTATGGCTGGTCTAAACGCATGGAAGAATATTTAGGGCAGGCTTATGCCGATGAGTTTGGCATGAAGATTGCTATTGCTCGGCCTTACAATGCTTATGGCCCTAGAGATGATTTTTTTGCCGAATATTGCCATGTTATACCTGGTTTGATCAAAAGGATTCTAGGGGGAGAAAATCCTTTAGTGGTCTGGGGTACCGGAAAGCAGACAAGATCATTTGTTTACGCTACTGATTTTGCCCGGGGACTTTTAGAGGTTTGTGAAAAATATCCGGTAGCTGATCCGTTAAATATTGGAACACAAGAGGAAACAGCCATAGGTGACTTGGCTAAATTGTTGGTTGAGTTGACGGGTTCAAAAACAGAAATTGTTTTTGATACTTCAAAGCCAGATGGCCAGCCTCGTCGAACTTGCAATGTCAAGAAAGCCGAAGAAAAAATAGGTTTTAAAGCTTCTATTCCGTTACGCCAAGGTCTTAAAAAAACAATTGATTGGTATATTACGGAGAAAGAACTAAGAAAAAAATTATGAAAATAACTTTATTAGCGCCAACTTTAAACGAAATCGAAGCCGTTCAGGTTGTTTTGCCTAAAATTAAAAAAGAGTGGGTAGATGAAATTCTAGTTATAGATGGAGGTTCTACCGATGGTACGATAGAATATTGCCAAAACAATGGCTATTCTGTTTATAAACAAAAAGGGCGGGGGTATGGTCAGGGTATGAAAGAAGGTATGAATGTAGCTCAAGGGGACATTATTATTGAGTTTCCTCCAGACGGCAATTCTCCGCCCGAAAGGATATTGGACTTAATTAGTAAAATAAACGAAGGTTACGATTTCGTAATAGCTTCCCGATATCTTAAAGGAGCCAGAAGTTATGATGACGATTTTTTGACTTCTAAGGGTAACCGTATTTTTACTTTTTTAGTAAATCTTTTATTCAGGTCTAATTATTCAGATGTTTTAATAGGTTTTAGAGCCTATAGGAAAGATGCTTTTAGTAAACTAAAGATGAATGCCTCTGGTTTGGATTGGTCTATTCAAATGCCAATCCAATTTGCCAAAAATAAACTCAAGGTTGCTGAAATTCCTGTAGATGAACCTAAGCGCATAGGAGGAGAACGTAAAATGTTGCCATTTAGAACCGGTTGGAAAATTTTAACTCTTTTAATAAAAGAATTTTTAAATAAATAGAAAATGAACGGCTTTTATAAAAATATTAAAAAATGTCGTATTTGCGGTAGTGGCAACCTTACTCCTGTCTTGAGCTTGGGTAAGCAATATCTATCCTCATCTTTTGTTAAAGATAATTCCGTTGAAAAAATGAGTCAGATTAAAATACCCTTAACTTTACTGTTATGTGATAGAAATCGCAATAACTTGGCTTGTGGTTTGGTGCAACTAAGAGAAACCGTAAACAGGGATTTGCTATATAAGAATTATTTTTACCGTTCGGCGATTAATCCTTTAATGAAAAAAGCTTTAAAGAATATTGTTAACGAAGTTATGGAAAAAGTAGAGTTTAAAAAAGGTGATCATATTTTAGATATAGGGTGTAATGATGGTACGATGCTTTCTTACTTTCCTAAGAAAACTGTAAGAATTGGTATTGATCCTGCAAGCAATATTGATCGATCTTGGCTAGATAAATCTATATCAGTTGAAACAGATTATTTTTCTAAAGAAAAAGCTATAAAGCTTAGCCGTGGTTCGTTATTTAAATGCGTTACCTCAATAGCAATGTTTTACGACCTAGATAATCCTATTTCATTTGTTAATGAGGTTAAGTCTGTATTGGCACTAGGCGGTGTTTGGTGCATTCAGTTAAGTTATTTACCTACTTCATTAAAGACATTAAATTTTTATGACATTTGCCATGAGCACTTAGGGTATTATTCTTTAGGAGTTATAAGCAACTTAATGTCCACTCAGGATTTGAAGATTTTTGATGCTTCTTTGAATAGTGTTAACGGGGGAAGTCTAAGAGTCTTTATTTCACATAAGAACGATAACAGGCCGATTTCAGTGGGTCTTAAAAAGTTGTATGCAGCTGAAAAAAAGATGGGTTTATACAGTCCAGAAACTTATAAATCTTTTGGAGCCAAGATAGATAATCTAAAAGAAATAACCAAGGATTTTATTCTCTCGGAGAAGAAAAACGGTGGGTTAGTAACGGGATTAGGTGCTTCCACAAAAGGCAACGTTTTGCTTCAGTATTTTGGTATTAATAAAAAGATGCTTTCTTTTATTAGTGAAAGAAATTCAGAAAAGGTTGGGCTAAGAACTTTGGGTACAGATATGGAACTAATCTCCGAAGAAAGAGCAAGAGAGCTTAATCCTAGCGCTATGCTTGTTTTGATATGGTTTTTTAAAGATGAAATAATAAAAAGGGAACGTAATTACCTAAAAAATGGAGGTAAGTTGTTTTTTCCAATGCCTTATCCGCATATCATTACTAAAAAAGGTGAAAATCAGTTAGATTTTATGTATTCATAATCTTTTTTCATGAATTCTAAGATTAAAATACTAGGAATTATTACAGCTCGAGGTGGGTCTAAGGGTATACCCGGCAAAAATATTAAAGATCTTTGCGGTAAGCCTTTGATCGCCCACACTATTGAAGCCGCTCAAAAGTCGGGTGTTTTTGATCGTATTATTTTAAGTACAGACGATGAAAAAATTGCCAATATAGCCAAAAATTACGGCATAGAAGTACCTTTTATACGCCCAGCCGAACTGGCTCAAGATGACACGCCTCACTTGCCAGTGTTACAACATACCGTTTCTTGGCTCAAGGAGAATCAAAACTATCAGCCCGATGCTGTAATGTTGTTGCAACCGACAGCGCCACTAAGACAACCGCAACATATTAAAGAGGCAATTAAATTATTTGACGAAAAATTGTCTGATTCCGTTGTTAGTGTTTCGGAAATACCCGGACATTATAGCCCATATTGGGCTGTAATTAAGGACGAAAATGATTATGGAAAACTTTTTAATGGAGATTCAATAATGCATAGAATTCCCCGCCGCCAAAGTTTTCCTACACCAGTATATTATCATAATGGCGCTATTTATCTTTTTAAAACAAGGCTATTGTTTGATAAAAATGAACCTAATTTTTATGGCAATAACGTAGCTCTTTATCCTATGGCGGAGAAATACAGTGTTAATATAGATAGTCCCGAAGATTGGCTTTTAGCCGAAAGAATGGTGATGGAGTTGTAGTACGATTGTTGTTGGTATGTTTTTGTGTTATATAAACTTAATATGTTGAATAAGAAATATATAAACTGGATTATCAAGCTTGGCCTTTTAGCTGTTCCCATTTTACCTTTAGTCATTACTAAATCACTTTATTTCCCATTCATAACTGGGCGTAATTTTATTTTTAGAATAATTATAGAAATTATTTTTGTGTTATGGGTTTGGTTGATGATGGTTGATGCCAACTATAGGCCTCGCGCTTCAATTATTTTATATAGCGTCATAGCTTGGCTAGGAGTATTGTTTTTAGCCACAATTTTTAGCGTTTCGCCTTATAAGAGTTTCTGGTCGGGTTTTGAACGTATGGAAGGTTTTTGGGGTTATTGGCATTATTTTATTTATTTCCTTGTGCTTATTAGTGTTTTTAAAAAAGAGCGCGATTGGGTCACTTTTTTTGGCGTGTCTTTGGCGACAAGTTTGGTAGTAAGTTTTTACGCTGTTGCTCAAATATTTGGTTTAGCCGATATTCACCAAGGCGATGATCGTATAGATGCTACTATGGGTAATGCCACTTATTTGGCTATTTATATCGTTTTCCATATTTTCCTTTTAGCTTGGTTATTTTTTAAATCAGAAGGGAAAAGCATTTTTTTAAGAATGGGTTTGTTGGCCCTAATTTTATTTGAAACCTTCATTGTTTATAAAACGGCTACCCGTGGGGCTATCCTAGGTTTAATTGCGGGGTTGTTTATCGGCACAATTGTTAATGCTATTTATAGTCGCGGTCTAACTCGAAAATTAGCGCTGGGCGGGCTCGGCGCTATAATATTTTTAGTAATAGGTTTTATTACGGTTAAAGATACTTCTTTTGTAAAAAGTAGCGACGTCTTAACTCGATTTGCCAGTATTTCTTTTAGTGAAACTACAACCCAATCTCGTTTTATTATTTGGAATATGGCTTATCAAGCCTGGCAAGAAAAGCCTATTTTGGGCTGGGGTCCGGAGAACTTTGTTTATATTTTTTCTAAATATTATAAATCGGAACTGTGGCGCCAGGAACCGTGGTTTGATAGAGCTCATAATGTTTTTTTGGATTGGCTTACGGCCACAGGCCTTGTAGGTTTGTTATCTTATTTAGGTATGTTTGCCTCAGCGGTGTTAGTTTTGTGGAAACTGTTTAGATTAAATAAAATAACGCCTAAAATAGCGACTGTGTTTTTGGGAATGTTGGTGGCTTACTTTATCCATAATATTTTTGTTTTCGATAATTTTACCAGTTATATGGTTTTCTTTGCGGTTTTGGCCTATCTGCACTGGTTATATGTTAGAACTAGTGCAGACTTATCGGATAGCAAATTGCTCGAAGCCATGATTGTGCCCAAGATTGCTAGATATGTTATTACGCTTACTATAGGGGTAGTGGTTGTTTTTTCTTTGTATTGGTTTAATGCTAAGCCCATTTTAGCCGCTAAAAGCATTATTGATTCTTTGCAGTTAGTAACTTATTCTCAAGACGGTAGCCGTATTCGCGATTTAGACGCAGGTGTAGACATGCTTAAAAAGGGTTTAGCTTACAATACTTTCGGCACTCAAGAAATTAGAGAACAGTTGACCCTTTATTCCGAAAAGATTAATCAAGATCCAGTTACTTCGGCCGAAGACAAGGAAAAAATTACTGAACTGGCTTTAGAGCAGATGAAAATTCAAGCAGAAAATTTTCCCTACGATGTTCGGGCCTTGGCTTTTTTATCAACTCTTTACGGTACCTCGGGCGATCACGCTAATTCCATACTTACCGCTAAAAAGGGTTTGGAAGTGTCTTCTAGCAGGCAGCAGTTTTATTTCTTGTTAGCCGAAGCCTATTTTAAAGCCGGCGAAGAAAACTTAGCTTTAGATACGCTTAAAACAGTTTACGAACTTTCTCCAGATTATCCCGACGCTATTAACAATTATGCGGTTATAGCTATTTTTGCTGGTAAACCAGAATTAGCCGAGAGTTTGCTCAAGAAGCATTTTGGCTCGGAAATTATTGCCGATACAAAATATTTAAATGCTTACGCGGCCATAGGCGATTTTAAAAAACTAACTCTGGTCTGGGAAAAGCTGGTGCTAAGTAATCCAACTAGTGTACAGTATCGTTTAGGTTTGGCTTCGGCTTATGTAAAAACTTTTCAAGACAAAAAAGCCATAGAACAACTAGAAAAAGCTATAGAAATTAGTCCAAGCTTCAAAAATCAGGGGGAAGCATTTATTAAACAGATCAAAAGTGGAAAACTAGAAAGATAGTATATTAAAACATTTAATCCCGCACCTTTTTGATTAAAAAGGTGCGGGATTTTCTTGTGGATAACTTATGTTTATTTTATTCCCTAGATTTATAGTATACTGTCTGTTATATAGGTATTAGACTTATAACCTAACAAGTGACCTCTGTGTTTCTTTAAAAAAGAAGTACATGGCTTGTTGGATTAAAAAATTAATAAGTTAATGAGTAAAAATAATATGAAGTCTTTTTTTTCAAAACGGTATTTTTTGACTACCGTTGTTTCTTCCTTATTATCAATTTTTGTAGTCGCGGTGGTAGCTTATGGCGCTACTATGACTATAAGCAATGTCGGTTTAGGTAGTGGTACTTCCACGCCAGGCGCGGCTTTGGGCGTTCAAGGTGCGGCCATTATAGATGACTTTGTTTGGGCCAATGCGTTTGTAGCCACATCTACAAGTATGGCTTCTGGTTTTGGCACAACCTCGCCCGGTGCGGAATTTGCAGTGGCCGGTGGCGCATTGTTTGAGGGTAGAGTTATTGCTTCTTCCCTAGAATCTACATCAACAGTTGCTTCTAGTTTTGGTGGGGCTCTGGGTATATCAACGTCTTCTCCTTGGGCTTTAAATTCGATATCTGGAGTAGTTGGTACAACGGATGAAGAAACACCTAGGTTTGTGATTAGTGATGTTGGTACGAGTACTCCAACGATGATTGTTAAAGCGACATCATCTGTTGGTTTTTATACAAACAATCCCAGAACCAAGTTCAATGTGCACGACGAGTTTGGTACTAGCACAATATATAT
This sequence comes from bacterium, assembly GCA_030697795.1. Taxonomy (NCBI): domain Bacteria; species bacterium. The sequence continues at coordinate 106,518 of JAUYOV010000004.1, read as the reverse complement.
TAGCACCGGTCTTAATTATGGAGACCAAAACCATGGTGGAACGATAATTCTTAAGGATGCTAAAGGCGATACTTGCACAGTAATCTCGTCTGATACCGGAGTTCTAAAAACAGATGCTATTACTTGTCCGGGACAAGAGTAATTTAAAAGTTAATCGTTGGTCTTTCCAATTCTTTATAAATAATTATGAAATTAACTTATTTTCTAATTGCTCTAGCCTTGTTGCTTTCTCCAGTCTTAACTTTTGCCGCTTATAATGATGTTAGTCTTACAACAGGTACGACTTTAAGGGTGACTGTTGGTGGTACGGTGCTTGATTTGACGGTTACTAGTGGCACTGTTGAGAGTATGACTGTTATGGACAGTAGCTTGAGTATAGGTTTGGCTGGAGGGTCTTCTATAGATCTTACTTCGGCAGACAAGATTACTTTTGGCTATACTAAAACAAATACCATTGCTGGTTTTGCCTGCAACAGTGCTTCATCGGTTTTAAATCTTTCTTTGGCTAGTGGTCAAACAGCAGAGACGGTGTTTGTAACTCCCAATACAACCACCTGTGCGGCTTCCACATCGGGCGGTGGTGGATCGTCCACAGTAACTACAGCTACCCCAACTACCACGACCACAACATCCACGACATCTTCAACCTCATCCTCATCTGCTTCTCCTACAACCACAACCACGACAACAGCTACTACTCCAACTACTACGACCACAACGACTACAGCACCAAAACCAGCAACTCCAGCCGTAACGGCTCCTGCTCCGGTTGTGTCGGTTCCAGCGTCCGTTGTCAGTATGTCTCCTGTTTTAATGAAGGAACTTAATCCCGGCGCACGCAATAATGAAGTTATGGACTTGCAAAAGTTGTTAGCTAGGGATCCCGAAATTTATCCCGATGGCACAGTTAGCGGTTTCTATGGTCCAAAAACAGTTGCGGCTGTAAGAAAGTTCCAAGCCAAATATGGTTTGCCTGTGGTGGGTAGAGTAGGACCAGCAACTTTGGCTAAAATAAATGAGGTGTTAAGTTCCAAACCGGCAGAAATAGCCCAGCCTTCGGTTCAAGATCAAACAACAGATCAAATAACTTCGCAGATTCAAGCCATTCAATCTCAAATACAAGCTCTGACTTCTGGTAGCGCTGTGGCTGTTTCTTCTGTTGTTGGCGTGAGTGTTAATTCCGAACTCAACCCTGGCGCGCGTAACGACGAAGTTATGGACTTACAAAAATTGTTAGCTAGGGATCCCGAAATTTATCCCGAGGGTACAGTGTCTGGTTTCTATGGTCCTAAAACAACTGCCGCTGTAAGAAAATTCCAAACCAAGTACGGTATTAACCCTGTAGGCCGAGTTGGTCCAGCTACGATGGCAAAAATTAACGAAGTGTTGGGTGGCGAAAGCATAGTTGTTCCTGTTACTCCTTTGCCAGTAGCTCCCGCAACTGAATCTTCACAAACCCAGCAGATTGAAAATCAGATCAAAGCCATTCAAGATCAGATTAATTCTTTAACTGCTCCAGTTGCTCCGATTCCAGCACCCATACAAACCACCTCAAACGATGCTTTAACGAAACAGATTGAAGATCAGATGAAAGCCATACAAGCCCAGATAGATGCTCTGCTGAAGCAATAATGATGTAATGAATAAAAACTCCTCCGATCAAATCGGGGGAGTTTTTGGGTTACTTTTGACTTAAATTCTGGTTATATTAGAGTGTATATTTAGACTAAATTGATGATGTCAAAAACAAAAGTAATAGTTACGGGCGGAGCTGGGTTTATTGGGTCACATATAACTGAAAATAGATTTAAAGAAAGGTCTAGCAGAGCTTAAAGAGTTTTATTTTTAAATATGCCAGCTCAAGCTAAAAAAATATTGATTTTATTTGGAGACATAGCGATTCTTTATTTCTCGCTGTTTGTTACTGTTTATTTAAGATATAGCAATGTGGCTGATTCTACCAGTTCTAATTTCACTACCTCTCAACTTTTTTCTATTCACGTTCAGGCCTTCACCCCCTTGATACTTATTTGGCTTTTAGTTTTTTATATACATAACCTTTACGAAATTACTTCGGCCAAAAATTCATTGGAATTTTATAGTGGCCTAGCGCGCTCACTCGCGGTAAATTTTTTGGCAGCGGTACTGTTTTTTTATTTTGCCAACTTTACTTATGTGGCGCCCAAAACAAATTTATTTATATATTTTGGCATATTTTCTGTTCTTTTTACGCTATGGCGGGGACAAGTGAATATAATTTTTAAGAAAAATTTACTGCTAAAAACTTTTATAATTTCAGATAACGAAAAAGGTGAAAAATTAGCTGTTAAACTAAACCAGAACCCCCAGATAGGTTATAGAGTAGAGGCTGTAATAAATGCTGATAGTAGTATTGGCGAATCTATAAAAGAAAAAAAAATTGGCGCCTTAATAGTGGATGATAGGTTTTTTAGTAAAGAAGGCTTAGCTGTTTCGCTTTACAATTTTATAGATAAGATCGAAGTTATTACGTTAGATAAATTTAACGAAAGAGTTTGGCGCAAAATTAATTTAGCTAATGTTAATCATATTTGGTTTTTAAATAATATTGTTTCGGGTAAAAGATCTTTTTATGAAACAACTAAACGTTTTTTCGATTTTATTCTAGCCATCTTACTGACGCCCATTCTTTTTTCTTTGGGCTTGCTTATTATTCTTATTATTAAAATTGAAGGCGACGGCCCGATTTTTTACCGTCAAATAAGAGTGGGGCATAAAGGTAAAAATTTTAATTTAATTAAATTTAGAACTATGCGTCAAGATGCCGAAAAGAATGGCGCGCAGTGGACTATCGAAAACGACAGCAGAGTAACCAAGGTGGGTAGGTTTTTAAGGAAGGCTCGCCTAGACGAATTGCCTCAACTTATAAATATATTAAAAGGCGAAATGTCTTTTGTGGGCCCCAGAGCCGAACGCCCCGAATTTCATCAGCTCTTGGTTAAAGAAATTCCTTTTTACGATAGAAGATATTTGGTTAAACCCGGCTTAACGGGCTGGGCGCAAATAAATTATACCTATGGCTCTTCGGTGGAAGATACCAAAGAAAAATTATCTTACGATTTTTACTATTTAAAGAATCGTTCATTTATATTTGATGTTGGTATAATCTTAAAGACTGCCAATATAGTTTTAGCTGGATTAGGCAGGTAAAATATGGTACAATCTAGGTGTATAAAAAGGTCTATATTATATTTATTTAAATATTGAACTTTAATATGAAAGCTATTCATTTTGTTGCTTTTATACTGCTTGTAGTCGGAGGTTTAAATTGGCTTTTAGTAGGCGTCTGGGGTTGGGATATTAGCCGTTGGTTGGGCGGTATGGATTCAACCTTGGTTAAGGCCGTCTATATTTTAGTTGGTCTTTCAGCTGTTTTTGAACTGGTTACGCATTCTAGGGGTTGCAAAACATGCAAAAAAGACAACATGGACTCTATGTAATTTTTGGTTGAGTATTCTTATTTAAAAACTACCCCTTGACTTCGCTCGGGGGTAGTTTTTTTAGGTGGAAATTATTTTTTTAAATTTTTCTACCAGAGGCACCTGTTCCGGATCATTACCGTAATATTCAGCTAGATTCAAGGTTATGTAGTCAGCGAGCAACAAAGAATTAAAAATACTTTCAGTTTTTGTATCTCCATATAGGGGCAATATAGTCACTTCAAGACCTTGTTGTTCTAAAATATTTTTTGTAGCGTCTATTCTTTTTAAAATTCTAGCATCATCTTTTTCGTCTTTTAGAAAAACAAAATGAAATTGTTCCATTAAACTTTTTGTGTTCTCTTTAGAATCAAAACCCGTCATTTCGTTATGATTGAGTTCCGGCCATGTATTAGAAAAAGCGGGAATTTTAGAGGTTTCATTAAATTTTATTTTCCAGATATCAGCTAGAGCCTTGTTTTTTAAAGATGAGTAAATTACAGGAATTTTATTTTGTAATTTTTTAGAAAGATTATTAGCTTGGTTTTTAATGGCATCTAAGTCTAGTTTATTGGCTAAGGCATCGGATTCGCCCAAAGTGCTGGTTTCGTCTAATAGTTTAAGTATGGCCCTAAAGCTATAACCCAAGGCTAGGCGGGGCTGTATATTTTCGGCAGGCATTTTTACATAGGCAATATTATTTTTTATAGCCAAATCTAAAAGTTGTCCTCCGGTTGCAATTACGGCCAAAGCCAAACCTTGTTTATGCGCTGTATTAAAAGAATCTAAAACTTCTTCGGTGTTGCCAGAATGAGAGCTTAGTATAATTAAACTATTTTTTAAAAGTTTTTCCGAAACATCGGGCAAGCCATAGCCACTATGAATAGTTAAAAATATATTTGGCAGGCAAAGTTCTACTAAATCTGCGCCAAGATGCGAACCGCCCATGCCTACAACTATAGTGTTCTCTTTTTTAGCTAAGTTATTCGCATTAATAACTTCGGGTTCCCAAGAGAATTGTTGGGGGAAGTTTTGGAGAGTTTCTTTGAACATGGTTTATAAACGAATTATATATGATTTGCTTAAGTCTGGAAACAGTATTATAATTTGCTTAAATCTTATGAAAAAAATCAGATTTGAAATTCCGTTTTACGCTTTGTTTTTCGGTCTTATAATCCTCGGTTTGTATTTTGGCGTGATCAAACTACGCGAATGGGCTAATCCCACGCCTAATTTGGCCATAGCCGATGTAGTGCCCATAGTTAAAGCTATAGATCAAAAACCTTATAAGGATGACGTTATAATTGAAAACAGAATCTATGTAGACAAAGCCACACTGGATTGGCCAGGGTTTGTGGCAGTATATGAAGACGTTTACAACAAATACGATACTTTGGTTGGCACCAGCCGTTTTTTGGAAGCAGGCACGCACACCTATGTTCCGGTGGACTTAGTAAAAGAATATAAACAAGGTCAAAGGCTTTATGTAGTTTTGCATAAAGACAACGGCGATGCTATTTATAATTTGGTTCAAGATTTTCCTGTTAGAGACAGGCGGGGTTTTGATATAGCCGATAGTTTCTCAATACGTGTGGGTGGCTTCGGGCATGGTAAATAATTCTATCGAAGTGAGGCTTCAATAGAATTCGGGCTGTCGTAGTCGTTTGTCTGGGAGACAAACGATAGGTAATACCCCAGTTGAAGAACTTTCGGTTCTCTACAGGGCAGGCGCGAGTTGGGGGATTTAAACAAATGTCTTTGTTTAAATGGGAATTTTAGAGAATTTATTTTCGTAATTTTGGCGGTAACGGGGTATGGGGTAGTGGTAGCCCGCGAGCATGGGGTGTTTGTAGCGGCGGTTCGATTCCGCCTACCCCGACAAAATTAAAATTCCCAGGAACTTGCAGACGGGGTTCGATTCCCCGCAGCCCGACCAAGTCAAACTTGGCACAGCAAAGTGAATGTGCCCGACAACAACAAAAAATATCCCGACACTGGTGTCGGGATATTTTTTTACTTATACAACTTTGGGGCTATTTTTCTAAAATAATTTGGATTCTTTTGAGAAGCTTTTAAACAGCTGGCGCAAACTTTAATTCTTTTTCCTATGCCAATACGAACCCATTGTAGGTTAGGGTGCTGTTTTTGTTTTACGGTTGGATTATAATGACCGCGTAACAATACGCGTTTGATTCTAAAACCACTGGTTTTCTTACATGTTGGACAAACCATCCGAATAGCTTTTAGCTTTTAGGAATTAGGGTTTAGAGTTTCAAAAACTCTAACTTTCTTTCTCCTTATGCTATTATTATGAAAACTACACTAACATATATTTTAAAATGGATCAAACAGTGCTTCTAATATTCAACTTGGCCGTGCTTATTATGTCCGTAGTGGTGCACGAGGTTTCGCACGGCTTAATGGCTAAAAAATTGGGCGATAACACCGCTCGCGATCTCGGCCGTTTAAGTTTTAATCCTTTAAAACATTTGGATTTTATGGGTTCTTTTTTGGTGCCCTTACTTTCTTATATAGGCGGAGGCTTTATTTTTGGCTGGGCTAAACCTGTGCCGTATAATCCCTATAATTTAAAAAACCAAAAATGGGGTCCGGCACTGGTGGCTGGCATTGGCCCTGTATCAAACTTTACTATAGCTTTGGCTTTTGGATTGGCCCTTAGATTTATTCCTATCATTCCGGCTCAAACAGCTATCGCTATTTCACTTATAGTTTATATAAACATTCTTTTGGGCTTATTTAATTTAGTGCCGATACCGCCGTTAGATGGTTCTAAAATCTTAGCCGCTGTTTTGCCTTATAAATACGAAAGACAGCTTAACATGCTAGAAAGATACGGTATGTTTTTGGTTCTTATTTTTATATTTTTTTTATTCCCTCTAGTTACACCTATAATACCTATTATTTTTCGCTTTATAACTGGGTTTCCCTTGATGGCATAGAGTATCTTGACCTTGTTTTTTAGTTAATTACTATTATCTTTTTTTATTTTTTACATTATTTGGATATATACACCGAGCTTACGATCGTATGCTCGGTGTACGAAAGCCCTTGCGCCAAGCCCTCTTTTAATCTATAATGACTTCAGTTTAAATCCTTAGTATTTAAGTAGTGCCAAGGTCAGACCTTGATTCCAAGGGCTGGCCTTTATAATCAAGCGTGTCTCATGAGCAAAATATGCCGACAATAAATCAGTTAATAAAACGAAATAGAAAAACTTCTAAGCGCAAATCCAAATCTCCAGCGCTTACTTTTGCGTTCAATAGCTTAAAAAACAGGTATTCATATTTTAATTCTCCTTTTAAAAGAGGTGTGTGTATCTCGGTTAGAACCATGACACCTAAAAAACCTAACTCGGCTTTGCGTAAAATTGCCCGTGTTAGGTTATCTAATGGTATGGAAGTCACAGCCTACATCCCAGGTATTGGCCACAATTTGCAAGAACACTCGGTGGTGATGATGCGGGGCGGTAGGGTTAAAGATTTGCCGGGTATTAGGTATCATATTGTGCGTGGTGTATTGGATACTACTGGTGTAGAAGGCCGAATGCAAAGAAGGAGCAAGTATGGAGCCAAAGCTCCCAAATAGGAAATTAGCTTTCTAGGTTTTAGCTTTTTAGAAAAATCTAAGAAGCTAGTAGCTAAAAAGCTAAAAGCTAGTTCATGAGACGAAAAATAAACATCAAACGCGATATTAAGCCGGATATTAAATACGGCAGTGTTTTGGTTTCTCAATTTATAAATAAAATAATGCAAGATGGCGAAAAAAGAGTAGCCGAAAAGATTTTTTATACGGCTTTAGCCAATGTAGAAAAGAAAGAAAACAAACCGGGTTTGGAAATTTTTGAAACAGCTGTTAAAAATGTTATGCCTCATTTAGAGGTTAAATCTCGTAGAATAGGTGGCGCTAATTATCAAGTGCCGCGCGAAGTTCGGGGTGAAAGAAAGTTAACCTTAGCTATGCGCTGGTTGGTTACGGCGGCGCGAAATGGCAAAGGAAAATCTATAGATAAAAAATTAGCCGAAGAAATTATTTTGGCTTCCAAGAACGAAGGCAACGCTATTAGAAAAAGAAACGACACTCATCGTATGGCCGAAGCTAATAAGGCTTTTGCGCATTTCAGCTGGTAATATACCAATATACGAATCTATGCGAATGCTACGAATAAGCTTAACGAATAATGCGAATATAAAACGAATTCGTTAAATCATTAGTATAATTCGTATCAATTTGTAGATTAGTATATTTATGAGAGATTATCCCATAGAACGCACTCGCGATATCGGTATTGTGGCTCACATTGATGCCGGAAAAACAACTGTTTCCGAGCGTGTTTTGTTTTACACCGGCGTTTCTCATAAAATTGGCGAAGTTCATGAAGGCGAAGCTATTATGGACTGGATGGAACAGGAACAAGAACGCGGTATTACCATTACCGCAGCCGCTACAACTTGTTTTTGGACACCAAGCGAAGATAGGGTATTAGGTTCAAAAAATAAAGATAAAGAAATGCGTATCAATATTATAGATACGCCTGGGCACGTGGATTTTACCGTGGAAGTAGAAAGATCTTTAAGAGTGCTAGATGGTGCTGTGGTTGTGTTTGATGGCGTGGCCGGTGTAGAACCTCAATCCGAAACTGTGTGGCGCCAAGCCGATAAATATAAAGTGCCTAGGGTTTGTTTTATAAACAAGCTAGACCGTATGGGAGCTTCTTTTGAGCGTTCTTACGCTTCTATTTTAGATAGGTTAACCGACAAAGCTGTCAGGATACAAATTCCCATCGGCCTAGAAGAAAATTTTGAAGGTATTATAGATTTAATAAAAATGAAGGCCTACAATTTTGAAGGCGAACATGGTGAAACAATTGTAGAAATAGAAATCCCAGAAAACTTAAAAGCGGAGACCGAAAAATACCACGCCGAACTTGTAGAAAAAATTGTTGAAACCGATGATGCTTTAATGGAACGCTACTTGGCTGGCGAAAAACCAAATTTAGCCGAATTAAGAAAAGCTTTGCGCGAAGCTACAATTTCTGGCCAAATTATTCCAGTTTTGTGTGGTTCAGCTCTAAAAAATAAAGGTGTGCAGTTTATGTTGGACGCAGTTTTGTATTATTTACCCAGCCCATCCGATTTGCCACCGGTAAAAGGTGTTAATCCAAAAACCAATACCGAAGAAGAGCGTGAAGCTAAAGATGAAACTCCGTTTTCGAGTTTAGCTTTTAAAGTGGCGAGCGATCCATTTGTGGGCCAGCTAACTTTTTTTAGAGTATATTCCGGAAAGTTAGAATCGGGTTCTTATGTTTTAAACGTAAATAAAAACCAAAAAGAAAGAATAGGCCGTATTTTAAGAATGCACGCTAACCACCGCGAAGATGTTAAAGAAATTTTTGCTGGTGAAATCGGTGCGGCCGTTGGTTTAAAATATACCAAAACCGGCGACACGCTCTGCGATGAAGCTCAGCCAATAATTTTAGAACAAATAGTTTTTCCCGAACCGGTTATATCTGTGCGGATTGAACCTAAAACCAAAGCCGATCAAGAAAAAATGGGTTTGGCGTTACACAGGCTAGCCGATGAAGATCCAACCTTTAGAATAAAAGGCGATGAAGAAACTGGCGACACTTTAATTGCCGGTATGGGCGAGCTTCATTTAGAAATTATCGTAGACCGAATGAAACGGGAATTTAAAGTAGACGCCAATGTGGGCCGGCCGCAGGTGGCTTATAAAGAAACTGTAAAAGCCGAAGCCGAAGCCGAAGGCAAATATATTCGCCAGTCGGGTGGCCGTGGTCAATATGGCCATGTGCGTTTAAGAGTGGAACCGTTACCTCGTGGCGGTGGTTTTGAATTTGTTGATGCCATTAAAGGCGGTGCTATTCCTCAAGAATTTATTCCAGCGGTTGAAAAAGGCATCAAGGAATCAAAAGATAAGGGCGTAATGGCGGGTTACCCCGTGGTAGATGTTAAAGTTACGCTTTATGATGGTTCTTACCACGATGTAGACTCTTCGGAAATGGCTTTTAAAATTGCGGGCAGTATGGCTTTTCAGGAAGGCGCTAAAAGAGCCAGTCCCGTTTTGCTGGAACCTATTATGAAGTAGAAGTTATTGTACCCGAAAAGTTTTTGGGCGAAGTTACCGGCGATTTATCTTCTAAGCGCGCTCGCATAGAACAAATGACCGCTCGGGGCGGTTCTGGCGCGGTGGGCGATTCGGCTTTAAAAGTTATAGACGCTAAAGTGCCTTTGTCAGAAATGTTTGGTTATTCCACGCAGTTACGTTCTCTTTCCGAAGGCCGAGCGTCTTATACGATGGAGTTCTCTCACTATGAAGAAGTACCAAGAAATGTTGCAGAAGAAATAATCTCGGGAAGAAAGAAATAGAACAATGTCCCGATTTTGTAAAACTACTTTATTGTCCAACACCAGGTGTTGGACAGAAAAAAATAATAAAAAATAAAATTTAGTATATACCGAGATAGCGATCGCTATCTCGGTATATCTATTTGACGGCTGGGGTTGGAGGTGGTAGTTTTTTGGGGAACGGCAGAGGATAGTTTTTTAAACCTAAAAAAGGAGGCCAAGTATGGGTCATTTGACTAGGCAACCAACGAGTAATGAACAGTCGCCAGCACAGAGCAAAAATCAATGGCTTGGCGAAAATGAATTAGCAGATGAAAGATTTCTGCTGATCAGCCGTTTTGCCAAGCGTTGCAAAGGAGGATGCGGACGCGCAATTCGTGTCGAGCATCTAGACGATCAACAGTGTTGCCCTGACTGCCGCGGTGACGGCTAGAAGTAAAACCTAGGGGGTTGCCAAAAAGACGGCAATCCCTTTTTAATCCTGCGCCAATGTAAACGACAATATTCTATCTGCGCCCGCGTTTTTTAAAACGCGGGCGCACTCTTTTAATGTGGCACCGGTGGTGGCCACATCGTCCACCAGCAAAATTACTTTAGTGTCCAACACCTGGTGTTGGACACACCCGAGCTTGCGATCGCAAGCTCATGCTAAGTTGAATTGACGGGTATGGTTGGAGATGGTATTTTGTTGGTAAACAGAAAAGGATAGTTTTTTCATTTTAAACAAGGAGAATATAGCCGTGTATTCTATAACAGATATTCCCAAGATGCTTTTTGAGGAGTTTTCCGAAAAACAAGGAGTGGGACAGGAATACGAGCGTATTTTTTATGGACATTATCGGGTTCGGGAACTAGCAGAAGAGTTAGGCATTATAGCTGTTTGCGATGAAAAAGAACTAAAGCATTTTATTTTATGTTCTGCTCCTTTAGGTCAAGAGGGGCTCAATAGTTGGGAATTATGTATAACGGCTGGTCCCCAGAACACTGGTGTATGGGGCTATGGATCTGGTTGTAGAATGTTTGATATGATGAAAGTGGAATTCCGAAGGGGATTTATTTATCTTCACCGTCCAGTGGCATTGATTGCTTCTACCCTCATTACTCGAGCGGCGCAATTAGTTCATGCAGAAGAGTGTGAGATGCCGGTTCCTTTTTTTCAGTCAGAGCGCTATCCCCAAGGTGTGTATACTGAGCCCTAAAAAGTATCCAAGTTGATAGGAGGCGGAAAACAAACCGCCTCTTTTTTAATCCTGCGCCAGTGTAAACGACAAAATACTACGTGCGCCTGCGTTTTTTAAAACGCGGGCACATTCTTTTAAGGTAGCGCCAGTTGTAGCCACATCGTCTATCAGCAAAACTACTTTATTGTCCAACACCTGGTGTTGGACACACTCAAATATATTTTGAGTGTTTTTTATTCTAGCTTCGCGGTTTTTAACTTCCATTTGGGGCCTACGGTATTTTTTCCTTTTTAAAATATTATCAATTATTGGTTTTTCTGTTATCTCGCTAATTTTTTTAGCAATTAATTCGCTCTGGTTAAATCCCCGTTCTTTTAAGCGTCGTCTATGTAAGGGAACCGGCACAATAAAATCAAACACTAGCCTTCTAAAATTAATACGCTCGCTTTCTATACCTACATTAAAAGTATCGGCGATTTCTTTAACAAAATCGTATTTTAGTGTATGAATTAGTTTTTTAGCTAGCTTATCTTTTTGGTAATCAAAAATATAATAGCTTTCGCTAATATCTGGCTTAAAAGAAACTTTTTCCCATTTAGTTATCAATAACCTATGGCAGTTTAAACATAGCCAGCGCAAACTCGGCGGTTCTTCGGGTGTATCGCTTTTGCAGTTTATGCAAAATGACGGAAATAATAGAGAATCAATCTTCTTTGATATCATCATGCTTTAAAAATATGCTAATACCATCAATTTTACTATTGGGGATAACCGCGTAACCTAAGTTTATTTAGGAATAGTGCTATAATTTTAACAAGGAAACCTATTTTATTTATGTGGCCATTTAGTCGTAAAATCCGGCGCCAGCTTGGCGTTGATGTTGGTACTTCCTCCATCAAGATCGTCGAACTAGAAAAAGAAGATAACCTCATTAAGTTGGCTAATTACGGATTAATTTCAGATTCCGATTTTTTTGGAGAGATAACCAATGGTTCAAGTATTCCCTCTGGTTTAAAGGTAGCCGAGGGTGATGTTTCTGCGCTAATAAAACAGCTTTTAGAAAAAACAAAGATCAAGGCGGATACAGCAGTTATGTCTATTCCTATTTTTTCTAGTTTTCTTACGGTTATGGAGTTACCGAATTTGGATAAAAAAGAATTAGAAAGCGCAGTACCCTTTGAAGCTCGGTCGTATATTCCTGTGCCGTTATCGGAAGTTGTTTTGGATTGGATAGTTCTGCCGCACGAAGAAACCACTACTGCTTTAAAAGCTGGAGAAGCTCCTGTGGGTGTTAACCAGAATCGTCCAGAAAAAATAATGGTGCTGCTTATTGCTGTACCTAAAGAAGTTGTTTCTAAATATCAAAGAATAGCTGTGGGGGCTGGTTTAAAACTTGCCTCATTGGAATCCGAAAGTTTTAGTTTGGCCCGCTCTTTGGCTGGAGGCGATCCAAGCTCTATTATGCTAGTAGACATGGGCGCCAGAAGTTCAAATTTAACAATTTTGCATAAAGGTTTTATTTTTATGAGCCACAGTGCTGATCTTTCTGGCAAAGAATTAACCAAGATCATTGGGCATAGCTTAAATGTTGATACCAAAAGAGCCGAAGAACTAAAAAAGGGTTCGGGCGTAGCCATGGCGGCTAGCGACAAGGGTCTGGCTCAAGTGATTGGTCCTTTTGTGGATAGGTTGGTTAGCGAAATAGAAAGGATGGAGAGTATTTTTAGCAAGAAAGAGAACAGGAAAATAGATAAAATAATTTTAACAGGTGGCACCGCTAATATGCCGGGGATGGCAGAGTATCTTAGCAAGAAGTTGGGCGTGGTTGTGACCGTGGGCAATCCGCTGGGCAAGATTAAATACGAGGCTGTTCTAGAACAAACTTTAAGGCGTGAGCTGGGTTCAAATTTAGCGGTTTCGATTGGACTGGCTATGCGAGGACTATGAGTTTTCGCCAATATAACTAATCAACACTAATATAGCGAATGAATTCTTATTAGTATATTCGAATCAATTCGTATATTAGCGAAAAGTATGGAAAATATTTCATTAATTCCAAAAGAAGAATCGGGTGGCGATGGCTTGCCCAAGTTTTCTTCTTTTAAAAAACCAGATATAGAGTTAAGTGCTCTTTCAAAGTTGGGTTTGGGTTTTATAGCCTTACTTCTTGTGGTGGCCGGTGGCCTTTATTTTTGGAAGTATCAGTTAAGTAATCAAGCCAAAGCTTTCAATACCGAATTACAAAATTTGACCAGCCAAAGAGATGTTAGTTTGGAAAATCGTTTAAAAAACTTAAATTCAGTTTTAGAAATTTTTAAGGGAGTTTTAGATGAGCATAAATACTGGACGTTATTTTTTGAGGTATTGGAGGCTAAAACCCTAAATTCCATAACTTTTAAAACATTAGAAGCTTCCGATGCGGATAATATTATAAATATGTCGGGTGCGGCTCCCAGTTATGCCGCTTTAGCTCAACAGATCAAAATTCTTGAAGATACGCCCCATGTTGTTTCAGTGATGTCTTCCAACATTGCCTTGTCGGCCGAGGGCAAAGTTAATTTTGGTTTAAAGATTGTGTTTGCTAAAGACCTTATAATTAAGAAATGAATAGCAAGTTAATAATTAATTCAATTGTTTTTGCCGGCGCCTTTTTAGTTGTGTGGTTCTTGCTTCTACCAACCTGGGGTGATGTTTCAACTTTAAGAAAAGAGGTTGGTTTAAAAAAGACCTCTATAGAATTGGAGAAAAAAATTATTGAAAAATTAAATTCTATAAACCAAGTTTTAGATTCTCAAAAAAGTAATGTGGAGCGGTTAGAGCAAGCTATTCCCAGTTCTGAATTTAAGCCGGAATTAATAAGCATTATGGAAAGCTTAGCCAACCAAAATGGTCTTAGCTTGGTCTCTGTAAATATTGAAGCCCCCAACGAAACTACAGGTGTTACTTCTAACCGCAGGGGCCAAACTGTATCCAAAGAAACCATAAGTAAGTTGCTCATAAATATAAATGCTTCGGGCACTTATTCTTCTTTTAAATCTTGGTTGGCGGCGGTGCAAAAAAGTTTAAGAATCATAGATGTCGGCCAGATTTCTTTTTCTATAACAAAAAAGAAAACAGCTGAAGGAGAAAGTTTGCCCAATATTGACCCCGCCATAGATTATAATATCGGCATGAAAACATATATTCTTAAGAAATAATATTAGCTTCCTAGCCCCTTAGCTTTTTAGAAAATCTTTCTAGAAAGCTAAAAGCTAAAAGCTAAAAGCTAACTTGGCTGTAATTGTCACAAAAGAAATAAAAAAGAAAAGGATTTTATTAGCAGTTTTTGGAGTTTTGGTTTTGGTTAGTTTTGGGATTCTTTACTTTGGTTTTTTTGGCAGTAGCTCGCCTCCGCCAGTTCAACCAGAACAAAGCGCAGTTGTAGCTGGAACTCCCAGCGCCACAGTGGCTGATCAGGTTTCGGATTTAAAAGTTAAAATTTTAGAAGATGAAAGATTTAAAAGTTTGCAAATACCCCCAGGTGTGCCCATAGAAACGCAAACAACAGGAAAAAGTAATCCATTCTCAGATTAGGGCTTGGCCCAAGAAACGGAACGAAGTGAACGTTTCTTGGTTGCCAAACCTAACCCCGCCCTTTAAGCAAAATATATAAAAAATAAGCACGAAATCAAATCTAGTGAAAATAAATTTAATCAAAACAATTATAGTTGATATAAAGGGCGGGGTGCTCTCTTTTGTAGCTAAATTTTATTCGCTACAAAGAAGCTCTAAAATTTAGACAAAAAAGGCACATGCTAGAAAAATTAATTGCATATCTTATAGACAATAATTTAATTAAAGAGAGCCAGGCTAAATCGCTGGCTCTATCTGCGCTTAGCAATGTGGCGGAATTAGAGCAAATTTTATTAAAGAATTTTTTAATAAAACCAGCGGAATTTCTTAAAGCCAAAAGCGCTATTATGGGTTTACCCCTGCTTGAACTTACCGGCAAAAATATTCCGCCAGAGGTTCTACAGCTTTTGCCCGAAGACGCCGTTTTGCATTATAAGTTTTTACCAGTAGAGAAAAATGGCAACAATTTAATAGTGGGCATGGTTGATCCGGATGATGTTGAGGGCAGAGAAGCTTTAAAGTTTATTTCTGTAAAAAATGGTTTCATGCCCAATGTTTATGTTATTTTAGATTCTGATTTTGCCAATGTTTCTCAAAAGTATAGAAATCTTGGTAAAGAGGTTACCAGCGCCCTTGAACAGTTAAATCAAGAATTAATCGAAGATGTCGAAAAACTTGGTACAGAGGAATTTACCGGCGAAAAAGTTGAACAGCTAGCCGCCGAAGCTCCCATAACTAAAGTTGTGGCGGTTATGCTTCGGTATGCAGTCGAAGGCAAGGCTTCCGATATTCACATAGAACCGCTAGAAAATGAAACGAGAATTCGTTTTCGTTTAGATGGCGCTTTGCATTCATCAATGACACTGCCCAAAAGCACGCATAACGCCATAATCAGCCGTATAAAAGTTTTATCTAACCTTAAAATAGATGAAACTAGAATTCCCCAGGATGGTAGGTTTCGCACTAAGGTTGGCGCCAACAATGTGGATTTTAGGGTTTCTTCTTTGCCCACGACTTTTGGTGAAAAAATTGCTCTAAGAATTTTAGATCCCAACGCGGGTGTAGGAAATTTTACGGATTTAGGTTTGATTGGAAAAAGTTTAGAAATTTATGAAAGAGCTATTAAAAACCCCTTCGGCGTTATTTTAATTACGGGTCCCACTGGTTCTGGCAAATCTACTACGCTTTACACCACGCTTAATTATGTAAATAAAGAAGGCGTCAATATTATTACTTTGGAAGATCCGGTGGAATATTATATTCCGGGCGTTAACCAATCTCAAATCAAACCCGAAATTGAGTACACTTTTGCTTCGGGCTTAAGGAGCATCTTAAGGCAAGATCCTAATATTATTATGGTAGGCGAAATTCGCGATAAAGAAACTGCCGGTTTAGCTACGCATGCTGCTTTAACGGGGCACTTAGTTTTTTCTACGCTTCACACTAATAATGCGGTGGGTATAATACCCCGCTTGGTGGATATGGATGTAGATAAATTTTTGATTCCATCTACGCTGGTGGCCGGCATGGCTCAAAGATTGGTTAAAAAGATGTGCAAAGACTGCGCTAAGCCGATGGCTTTGCCAGATAAATTTTCTAAGGTGGTTAACGAAACCTTGGCCGAGGTGCCCGAAGCCGAAGCCGAAAAATATGGAATAAAAAAACCGTATAAGATTTTTGAAGCTAAGGGTTGCGCTACTTGTGGTCATAAAGGTACCAAAGGCCGACTGGCTATTTTTGAAGCTATCGAAATGAATAAAGAAATGGAAAAGGTTATTTTAAGCAAGGAACTATCGGATTATATTATAGCTGAAGAGGCCAAAAGACAGGGGATGATTACCATGAAACAGGATGGTATAATGAAAGCGTTGGTGGGGCTGGTTTCTATTGAAGAAGTTTTGAGAGTAGTAGAAGAGTAAATTTGAAATGACAAATTTCTAATAACAAATGTCCAATCAAATCCAAATGACTAATTATAAATTATTATTTCTTTGACATTCAATCGTTTGGCATTGATTTGTCATTAGGGTTTAGATATTAGGCATTTTATTAGAAATTAGGAATTAGATATTATAATATGTCACATAAGATATTACTTGTGGAGGATGACCCGTTTCTTTTGG
This sequence comes from bacterium, assembly GCA_030697795.1. Lineage (NCBI taxonomy): Bacteria > bacterium. The sequence goes on along the minus strand of JAUYOV010000004.1, from coordinate 89,761 downwards.
ATATGTACTCTACAAAATTTAAAGAGGTTGGTTTTGATGTGGTTGTGGCTCAAGATGGAGAAATGGGTCTGGCTAAAGCCAAAGAAATTATGCCCGAACTTATTCTTTTAGATATTGTTTTACCAAAAAAAGATGGTTTTGAAGTTTTAAAAATATTAAAATCTGATCCTGTTATGGCAAAAATTCCGGTGGTAATGCTTACCAATTTAGGTTTAGACAGCGATGTTAAAAGAGGTTTGGAACTAGGCGCGCAAAGTTATATTATAAAGGCGCATTTTACGCCTACAGAAGTAGTGGCGAAGGTTAAAGATATTTTAAAGTAAGGGCTTGGCCCAAGAGCGGAGCGATTGGTCGCGAAACCTTACCCCGCCCTTTGAATAAAAATAGTCTAATTAGATAATTAGATATGAAATCAAGTTTGATAAAAAATAATTTACTCGCATTATATATTATTAACCTAAAGGGCGGGGTGCTCAATTTTGTAACTGCTCGCTACTCTCGCAGACAAAATTGGCATGGATAACTATCAACGCGAAATAGAAGAGTTAATGCTTGTGGCGGCCGAACAAGGGGCGTCCGATTTGCATATTGCGCCCGGCCGTCCGCCGGTGTTGCGTGTTGATGGCGAACTGATTCAACTGGCTCAAAAACAGATTGTAACCCCCGAACGTTCCGAAGGGTTGTGTTTAGCCTTGATGGATGAAGAAAAAAAACTGCGTTTTAAAAAATTTAAGGAAATAGATTTTGCCTTTAGCTTTAAAGATAAAATAAGATTCAGGACCAATATTTATATTCAAAAAGGTTATACTTCTGCGGCTTTAAGACTGATTCCCCACAAAATAAAAAGTATAGATGAACTGGGTTTGCCCCATGTTTTAAAAGATTTTACTAGGCCCAGCCAAGGCTTCGTAATTGTTTCTGGCCCCACAGGGCATGGCAAGTCAACCACCTTGGCCGCCTTAATAGATGAAATAAATCATAAGCGTTCGGATCATATAATTACCATAGAAGACCCGATAGAATATATTTTTACGCCGGATCGCGCCATTATAGAACAGCGCGAAGTTGGTATGGATACCTTAAGTTTTAACAGGGCGTTAAGGTCTATTTTTAGGCAGGATGCCGATGTGGTTATGTTAGGCGAAATGAGAGACAAAGAAACTATTGCTACAGCCGTTACAGCCGCCGAAACGGGCCATTTAGTTTTTGCCACGTTGCATACAAATTCAGCCTCGCAGACTGTAGATAGAATTTTAGATAGCTTTCCGCCGGAACAACAAGCTCAAATAAGATTGCAATTAGCTGGTGCTCTTTTGGGTATAGTTTCTCAACGCTTGGTGCCTAAAGTAGATGGCGGTTTAGTGCCGGCCGTGGAAGTTTTGATAGCTAATTATGCCGTTAGAAATTTAATTCGAGAAAATAAAATACATCAAATAGATTTAGTTATAGAAACCAGCACAGATAAAGGTATGATTTCTTTAAACAGATCGCTTTCAGAATTAGTTAGACAAGGGCAGATATCGCTAGAAAATGCGGAAATATATTCGCTAAATCCGTCCGAACTCTCTACTTTACTATCGCGTTAATAATATACCAATATACGAATGTATGCGAATTATACAAATAAAATAACGAATACAGGTTATTAAAGTTCGTATAAAATATTCGTATCATTCGCATAATTTGTTGATTAGCATATTATATGAAGTTCAATTATCAAGCCAGAACAGCCCAAGGAGCTATTCAAACCGGTGTGGTAGAAGCTCCCAATAAAGACGTAGCTTTAGAAACCTTGCATCGCTATGGGTTGGTTATTTTGGAAATCATCGAAGAAAAAAAAGGCTTCGCTTTAAGTTTAAGCGGTGAGTTGCCTTTTTTTAATAAAGTAAAAAATCAGGACCTCGTAATTTTTTCTAGACAACTTGCTGTTCTTTTTGATGCGCAGGTGCCTTTGGTTCAGGCTTTACGAACATTGTCGGAACAGTCTGCGCCGGCTTTAAAAAAAATAATTAAAGAAGTAGCTTCCGATGTTGATTCTGGCACTGCTTTTTCTCAATCTCTGGAAAAATTTCCTAAAGTTTTTTCTTTTTTTTATGTTTCGGTGGTGAAAGCCGGAGAAGTTTCGGGCAGATTGCAAGAGGTTCTTAATTATTTGGCGGATCACGAAGAAAGATCTTACGACTTAAACAAAAAAGTTAAAGGCGCGCTAACCTATCCAATTTTTGTTGTGGCCTCTTTGGTTATTGTGGGAGCTGTTATGATGATTTTTGTTATTCCTCAACTTACCGGAGTTTTGCTGGAATCAGGTCAAGAGTTACCTGTTATAACAAGAGCCATAATAGGCCTAAGCGATTTTATGAGAAATTATTGGTGGCTGGCACTTTTAATATTGAGCGGGCTGGGCGTAGGCACTTGGTATACGCTTCAAACAAAAAAAGGCCAGGACACTTGGGATAAAATTAAGTTGCATTTGCCAATCTTTGGGGGAATATTTAGGAAAATTTATTTAGCCAGGTTTTCAGAAAACTTAGGCACGCTAATTAAAGGGGGTATTCCCATAATTCAGTCTTTAACTATAACCGCGGACGTAGTGGGAAATTTTGTTTTTAAAACTATAATATTAAAAGCTAGGGAAGAAGTAAGGAAGGGTAACACTATAAATTCTGTTTTTTCTGCAGAGAAAGATATACCGCCCCTAGTTTCTCAAATGATTATGATAGGCGAACAGACAGGCAAGTTAGACGTTTTACTCACCAAAATAGCTACTTTTTTCCAAAAAGATGTGGATAACATAATGGAAAACCTAACCTCGCTTATTCAGCCGCTTTTAATATTGATTTTGGGTATTGCCGCAGGGGTTTTAGTTGCAGCTATTTTACTTCCGATATATAATCTAAGCAGTAGCCTGTAGCGACACCAATACGCGAATACACTCGAATGACGCGAATAAAATTCATTCGTAGATTCGTGTGTTATTAGTAATTAGTGTCGCTGGTTAATCTTTCAAAATTAAAAAATTAAACAAAGATAAAATGTATAAGTCAATGAAGTTAAATAAAGGTTTAGGTTTCACTTTGGTCGAGTTGTTGGTTGTTATCGCCATTATTGGTATTTTGGCTTCGGTGGTTTTGGTTTCGTTAAACAGCGCTCGGTCCAAGGCTAGGGATGCTAGAAGAATTGCCGATTTGCACCAACTTTCTTTGGCTTTAGAAAGCTATTACGATTCTAACCAAGGCCATGACGGCGCTGCCGCCGATACGGGCCAAGATTACCCAGCTATTAGTAGCACAGTTCTTGATTCATTAACTCTTCTGGTTACCGGAGGTTTTGTTAGTGCTGTGCCAAAAGATCCTCAAAGCGCCGCTGTTTATTCTTACGCAGCTTTGGGTTCGGGCGATTCTTGTTCTAGCTATCATTTAGGTTCTACCTTAGAGAATGCTGGTAACACTGCTTTTAGTAGCGATGCTGATGCTGCAGCTGGTACTGCTTGTACTGGTAGCCCTGCGGACTTTGCTGGAACCGATCCTATTTACGACGTAAAGCCCTAGTTTTTAATGAACAGACGCGACACCAATACGCGAATACACTCGAATGACGCGAATAGAAATTCGTGTGGGCGCTTTCGTGTTGCCGTAGCCCAAAGGGCGCAGGCGCGCTATTCGCGTGCTGGGTTTACTTTGGTGGAACTTTTGGTGGTTATAACCATTATTGGTATTTTAGCCACAGTGGTTTTGGTTTCGTTAAATTCGGCTAGAGCCAAAGCCAGAGATGCTAAAAGATTGGGCGATGTCAGGCAAATAGCCTTAGCTTTAGAGTTTTGCTATAACGATATAGGCAAATATCTGTCGGCCTCTACTTTTCCAGCGGTAGCTACCCCAATGGCTTGTGGCGGCACTACCTATATTACAAATATGCCGGCCGATTCTTCGGGTAATAGCTACACTTATGCGGTAGATAACGATTCCAACCCTCAAAAATACGTTATTGCTTCTTTGTTAGAAACGCCAAATTCAGCTTTAAATACAGATAGGGACGGCACGGTTTATGGCATTGATTGCGAAGACTTTGTTTATTGTTTATCGCCATAGATATAGATAAATATTTATTTTTAAAAACGCCTTTGACCAAAAATCGAAGGCGTTTTTGTGTTACAATAGATTGTATTAATGTCTAATTTTCAAAAATTATGAAAAAAGCACTTCTCCTTTTGTTTGTTAGTTTGTTTTTATTTGTACCCGTATCTGTTTTTGCCGATCCGATAGGTACAGACGATCCCTCTTTGGGTTGGATTTATAATTTAACGCCGTTTGAATTATATCAGTTAGTAAAGACATATCAGTTGGGGGGATCAAGTATGCATCCAAACGCAGTAACTTATAATCAGGCATATAAGTGGATGAAGGACAGGGCTTCGGTGTGGACGGGGGGGGAACCTTGGGATCCTTATTCTACTACGGCTAATACAAATAACCAGTGGGGGGGATTTGGTCAAGCGGCCGAGCAAGATTTTAACAGATGGAAATCTCAGCCATTTGGCCGACAAGAAAAAGATCTTTCTTATACAGATCAACCTCGATCTTCCGATTGGGGCAGGCCTTGGAATCCAGAATCTGAAATGGGCAAGAGAAGCAGGGCTAGAGGAAAAGTTGTTGCTGTCTCCAGCTTTGCCAACCTTACTCTTACTAACCCCGTCCTTTCTCCTAGTAAACCTGCATATTTAAAATCAGAACAAGTTAGGGTCAGTGCTGTCATAAGGAATACTGATAAAGGAGATTCAGGTAGCTATATAATAGTTATTAGGAATAAAAATAACGGTTCTATTTTGGGGCGACAGATTATGAATGGTCTTAAGCCTAGTCAATCTGTTAATTTTTCTTATACTCTTAGGAGTCTAAACGGGTCTAATGCAGGCCAAAATAACTTAGAAATTGTAGTGGATCCAGACAACGATATTATTGAATCCAAGGAAGATGATAATTCAACTAACGTCTCTTTGAATATAATTTTGCCTAAACCAGCTGATTTAGTTATCAATAGTATTACATTATCTCCTCGAAAAAGTGCTTATACCAAAGCCGATAGCAGAGTTAACGTCAGGGCTACGATTAGAAATTTAGGTGAAACTGAATCGGGTAGTTATGTTGTAATTGTAAGAAATAAAAATGATAATTCGGTAATAGCTGAATTACCACAAAGCAATTTAAAACCTAAGAAGGTTTTAAATTTTGCTTATACTATGCCCAATTTCAATTGGTCAGTAGAGGGGGACAATACGATAGAAGTTTTAGTGGACACAACCAATATGGTTAATGAATCAAATGAGACTAATAATTCTGCAGCTGTTTTGTTTAAAATAAAACCTAGCCAAGCTACGCCAAGTAAAAAAGTAATTTTTTTGGACAATAACAAATCTGGAACAGCGGGAGTATTCAACTTTTTTGATATGTCATTTCAAAAAATATTTAATATTTTTAAATAATTAGAATAATATTAATGATAAAGTTGTATGCTCTGGTTCTTGGTTTGATTGGAGGCAGTTTTATAAATGCTCTGCTTTGGCGAATTCCCAGAAATAAGAATATTTCTTTTGAAAGATCGGAATGTGTTAAGTGCGGGCATAAGTTGGGTTTTCTAGATTTGATTCCGGTTTTAAGTTTTATCTTTTTATTGGGCAAATGCCGTTATTGTAATAAAAAGATAAGTTGGCAGTATCCGTTAATAGAATTGGTTTCTGGTTTAGGCTTATATTTTTTAGCTTCAAAATTTAATGGCGCGGAATTTATTTGGCTTGCTGGAATATTTTTATTGTCAGTCTTTATATTTGTTTACGATCTTAAAAATTTAATAATTTTAAATGGATCTATCTTTTTAGGTGCAATATGGGTTGTTTTTGGCTTATGGTTTTTTCAAGTAGAGAATTTTGAAAATAATATATTGATGGCGCTGGTTATATTTTCCTTTTTCTTTGCGCAATATTTTCTTTCAAAAGGGAAATGGGTCGGCGGCGGGGATGCCAAATTGGGTTTATTTTTGGGTTTATGGCTGGGCTGGCCAGTGGGTTTAATTGGGCTTTTGTTTGCTTATATCTTGGGTTCGGCCGTAGGCATACCTCTTTTAATATTTCGCTTGGTTAATTTAAAAAGTAAAATTCCATTTGGCCCATTTTTAATAACTGGAGCTTGGGTAGCGTATTTGTGGGGAGACGCGGTTTTAAGGTGGTACGAGAAACTATTGTTGGTATGGTTTTAATTTTGTTGCAGGTGAAGTATAAAAATGCCTAATTTCTAATTACTAATCAATGTCAAATGTCAAAGCCTAAAGGCCAAGTTTAATTTAATCATTAGACATTAGTCATTTAGATTTGATTAGAAATTTGAGCTTAGTCATTTGTCATTTTTATGAATATGAATTTCAAAACAAGCGGTTTCACCTTGATTGAGTTAATTATAATTATAGGTATAGTTGGTTTTTTGTCGGCTATGGTAATTACCGGAGGCAATAAAGGAGCGGATCAGCGAAAAATTATCTTAGAGACTAGGCGTTTGGCCGAGGAAATAAGAAAAGTTCAGAATATGGCTTTATCGTCTATTGCACAAGATTGTGGGGTCTTGGGTAATAAAGTTGTGCCTTCTGGTATAATTTTAAGTACAGCCTTGCCGGATAGATATCGTTTGGTGGCCGATTGTGACGAAAATAAAGCTTATAATGCAGGTTCCGACATATTGCTTTCAACCGTTATTTTATCGGCTAGCCAAATAAGCTTGGTTAGCCCGGCTAGCCCCTTAGAAATATTTTTTATTCCGCCCCTACCTGTAACTGCCATAAACACAAGCGAACTTGATTTGGCCAGTGCCACCATAACTCTTTGCGGTATAAAAGATATTACGCTTTGCAAATATATTTATATAAATTCAAAAGGATCAGTCAGCGTAGAGTAATGTCTAATTACTAATTTCTAATGACAAATCAATTTCAAATTATTAAATGTCAAATTTCTAAAATTTTTATTATTGGTCATTGGACATTAGTCATTGATTAGAAATTTGAGCTTAGTCATTTGTCATTTTTATGAACAGGAATTTCAAAACAAGTGGTTTTTCTCTGGTCGAGGCTATTGTGGCTATTGGTGTAATTTCTGTTGGCTTTGTGGGGTCTTTGGTTTTGATTTCCAAAAGTTCGGCGCAAGCCTCGGTTTTAAAAGATCGCGTGGTGGCAGCTCATTTGGCCGCCGAAGGTGTTGAAGTTGTTCGTAATATTAGGGATACAAATTATTTAAAGGGCTCGCCCTGGTTAACCGATATCCCAGATACATTGTCGGGCATAGTTGATTACAATAGTATATCGGTTGATGCTTCTGATAGTAGTGAGGCTAGAAAATGTTTAAACTGGAGCGGTAGTACATACAAACACGCGGTGTCGCCAGCCTATGTTTGCAATACTTCTTTTAAAAGTCATTTAGAAATTACAACAAAAATGGAAACCATTTCTGGAAACAATGTAAGTTATTTGGAGATAAAAAGCATTGTGGACTGGAAAGAGAAAAATTTAAATCAAAGTACAATGGTTATAGAGCATCTATATGATTGGAAATAAGAAAAAATTAGAAATTAGAAATTGGAAATTAGAAATTAAAGAGGGCTTCACCCTCATAGAGTTAATTGTGGCTATGGCGGTTTTTTCTACGGTAGTAACTATAGTCAGTTCTATTTTTGTAAGCACGGTGGGCTCGCAAAGAAAAAATGTCAATCAGCAGGAAGTTTTAGAAAACGCGCGTTATGTTTTAGAAATAATGGCGCGGGCCATAAGGCAAAGCACAATTCAAACCGCCGACGGCACAAGTTCCGTTTTGGCTATTAATCACCCAACCAAGGGTCTTGTGACTTACCAACTTGATAGTAGCCAAATAAAAGAAAGCACGGGCGTTAACCCTTCTCTGGCCCTAAGTTCAAGCGAAGTCTCTATAGAGAAATTGGATTTTATTATAAAGGGCAAGGGCGCATCTGATTTTAAACAGCCCAGGGTTACGATAATTATTTCTATAAAAAATACAGAAGTTGGTGTTAGTACAGCGAGTTCAATAAATTTACAAACAACTGTTACCCCGCGTAATTTGGAAGCTCTCTAATGAACAATCAAGGCATAGCTTTACTAATAACCATGTTGTTACTGGGCACCATAATGGCCACGGCTCTTGGCGTTACAATTTTAACTACAAGCCAAATTGGCGTAACAAGATTGGTTGATGATTCTATTTCGGCTATTTTTGCGGCGGATTCGGGCGCTGAAAAAATGTTTTATGTTTGTTCGGGCAAAATAAGCCCCGACCCTAGCCCTGCCAGTTTTACAAATTTAGATATGGGTAATGGAGCTGGCTACGAAGTTCATATAGACGATGATGGTATCGCTCCTTATACTGATAATTGTAATGACACAAAGGTAAAAAGCACTGGTAGCAGGGGTTCTGTCCAGAGATCTTTTCAAGCTTCCTACTAACTTTTCGTATATAGTACCCGTGCTTAAAAAGGGTGCTATTTTTGTCTTGGTTTGCTATATTAGGAGTGTCAATTATGGACAAAAAACAAGCCAAAATTAGGATAGAAAAACTTAAAACGGAGGTAGAACGCCACCGCTATCTTTATCATGTTTTAGATAAACAAGAAATTTCCGATTCAGCTCTAGATAGCTTAAAGCATGAACTTTCCGAGTTAGAGGGCAAATTCCCAGATTTAATAACTCCAGATTCTCCCACACAGCGTGTGGGGGGCAAGCCTTTGCCGTTTTTTAAAAAAGTAGGCCACCACGTCCCTATGCTTTCCTTGCAAGATGTTTTTACTGCCGAAGAATTTGAAGCGTGGCTCGCCAGAATTTCAAAAATTGTGCCAAACGAGAAATTAGATTTTTTGGGCGAACTTAAAATAGATGGTTTTGCCGTGTCTTTAACCTATAAAAAAGGAGTTTTAAATATTGGCGCCACACGCGGCGATGGTAAAACAGGCGAAGATGTTACCGAAAATATAAAAACAATACAAGCCATACCTTTAAAATTGCGCGAGTTAAAAGAATCGGAAATAAAAAGACTTGGGCTAGATTCTAACGAAGTTTTAAAGTTAATTTCAGCGGGCGATATTGAAATACGCGGTGAAGTTTTTATGACAAAATCCGTTTTTGAGAAAATTAACCAAGAACAAAAAAAGCTGGGTCTTTCGGAATACGCCAATCCTAGAAACACTGCGGCCGGCACGGTTCGCCAGCTGGATCCAGCTATTGTAGCTAAACGCAGACTAGATTTTTTGGCTTATGATTTGGTAACAGATCTTGGTCAAACTGAACACAGCCAAAAACATTCACTTTTAAAACTTTTAGGATTTAAGACAGACTCCGAAGCTAGGGAACTTAAAAATATAGATGACGTTACAAATTTTTGGAACGAGATTTATAAAAAACGCGAAAAGATGGCTTGGGAGATAGATGGGCTTGTTATTTCGGTTAACAATAATCAAATTTTTTCTAAATTAGGCGTGGTAGGTAAAGCTCCGCGCGGAGCTGTGGCTTTTAAATTTCCGGGCAAGGAAGCCACGACAAAAGTTTTAGATATTATTATACAAGTTGGCCGCACCGGAGTTTTAACGCCGGTGGCAGTTTTAGATTCGGTAGATATTAACGGTGTAAATGTGACTAGAGCCACGCTTCATAACGAAGATGAAATAAAAAGATTAGATATTAGAATAGGCGATACGGTTATTGTGCAACGCGCGGGGGATGTTATTCCGGACGTAGTTAATGTTTTAAAAAAATTACGCCCAAAAAATTCTAAAGAATTTTATTTTCCTAGAAAATGTCCGGTATGTAGTGGCGAAATTAAGCGTCTCGCGGGTGAAGCTACGCGTAAATGCATAAATAAAAAATGTCCCGCTCAACACAGAGAAGGCTTGTATCACTTTGTTTCTAAAAAAGCTTTTAATATGGTGGGCTTGGGTAGCGAGATTGTAGATAAGCTGGTGGATGAGGGCTTGGTTAAAGATTCCAGCGATATTTTTAAATTAGAATCAAAAGATCTTTTAGGTTTGGAAGGTTTTGCCGAAATCTCGGCTGATAAACTAGTAGCTTCTATACAAAAATCTAAAAAAATATCTTTAGCTAGGTTTATATATGCTTTGGGTATAATTCACGTAGGTGAGGAGACAGCGAATTTACTCGCAGTATATTTTAATAGTATCGAAAATTTAACCCTAGCTAGTGAGGAAGACTTAAAAAAAGTTCCGGGCGTGGGCGAGAAAGCTGCGGCCAGCATTAAAGCTTGGTTTGAAAACAAAGAAAATAGGCAACTAATTACCAAGTTGCTTAGGTGCCAAATTACTGTTTTGTCTCCGCCTAAAATCTCCAAAAAATTAGCGGGTAAAACTTTTGTTTTAACCGGTACATTGGAAACTTTGTCGCGCGATTCTGCCAAAGAAAAAATCCGCCTAATGGGCGGAGATGTATCATCGTCAGTTTCCAAAGAAACCGATTACGTTATTGCCGGCGAAAATGCAGGGTCTAAATTTGATAAAGCAGAGAAGCTTGGTGTAAAAATAATTTCCGAGCGTGAGTTTTTAAACATGGTCGGTTGACTCATATATCTTATATGATATATACTTTCTATGTCCGAATATAAGGTTAAATTTTATCGAGATAGTTTGAACGGCAGAGAACCTGTTTTAGAGTATATTTCTAAATTAGATATTAAGAATAAAGCCAAGGTTTTTAAATACATTGAATTTTTAAGAGAGCACGAAGGATATTTAGACGAACCTTACTCTAAACACGTCACCGGCAAAATAAGAGAATTAAGGGTTGATTTTGCCAGAAACAGACACAGAATCTTCTATTTTACTTTTGTGGGAAAGAAAATTATTTTATTACACGCTTTTTTAAAGAAAACAAATAAAGCGCCTTTATCGGAAATAAAAAGGGCGGTTGAAAATTATAAGGATGTTATAAGCAATCCCAATCTATATGAATAAAAAAGACAAGATATCAAAAGCTACTGATTTTAATGTTTATCTAAAGAGGCAATTAAAGAATAAGGAAATAAAGAAACATTACCATTCTTATGGTAAACAACTTGAAATTGCTTACCAGATTTTACAATTACGCAGAAAGAACCGTATTTCTCAAGAACAATTTGCCAAAAGAATCGGTACTACTCAAAGCAATATTGCCAGAATGGAAAGCGGAAGCCAAAACTTTACTATAGAAATGTTAGATAAAGTGGCCGAGACTTTCAATAAGAAGTTACAGATTTTGATTAAATAATTTTTTTAAAAAATCCCCAGCGGCGCATTGGCCGCTGGGGATTGTCGTAGACAATGTGACAGTTTATTGTTTCTGTCTTCCCGGCAAACTTGAAGCCGGAATTGGATTCCCACTGGTAGTGATGGGTTCTGGCGAACCATTTAGAAAATGTCGCCGGACTTCTTGTCCAGTCACAGACCCTTTAACCCCTGCTGTGTTGAAGAGGGCTGTCGCACCGGCGGAGCAATCGCAGGGTAGATCGTTATTACCGGTTTCTATTGAGCCAGTGTCGTTGCACTTCTTGCATTTTGGCATCTCGCTTCCTCCTTTTTGGGGTGTAGGCCCATCCAATCTAAGTGTGCTTACTCGGGCTTATAAATACTATTACTTACTTATTTAATCAAGTCAAGTTTCGGCTGTTTTTCAAACCTGTTATCATAAACAGCATGATCTCCAAAAAAGAAGTTAAAAAAATTGCGCAGTTGGCGCGGATAGAGGTTACCGAAGATCAAATAGAAAAATACCAAGCCGAGATGTCGGCTATTTTGGATTTTGTTGGCCAGCTTTCAAAAGCCGATACTAAAGGTGTAGGACCCATAAGGCAGATAACTGGTTTAGAAAGTATTTTTAAAAAAGACGAAGATAGACACCTTTTAGCTCAATCAGATAATAAATTGGTACAAGAAGCTCCCGAACACAGAGATGGATATGTCGTAGTGCCCGAAGTTTTAAAAGGAAAATGACAAATATCTAATATCTAATGAATCTAAGAGACTTAACAATCGAAAAAGCTCACGAACTTTTAACAAACGGCAAAATATCTGCGGTAGAATTAACTTCGCACTATTTAAAAGAAATTGATTCTAAAAATAAAGAACTAAATGCTTTTCTTTCGGTTCATGCCGAAAAGGCTTTGGCTAGTGCTAAAGAAGCCGATGTTAGAATCAAAAACGGTGAGGCTAGTTATTTAACGGGAATTCCAATCGCGGTCAAAGACAATATCTTAGTCAAAAATGAAATCTGCACGGCTGGTTCTAAAATTTTAGAAAATTATAAAGCTTCTTATAACGCTACTGTTATAGAGAGATTAAACCGCGAAAACGCCATAATCTTAGGCAAAACGAATTTAGACGAATTTGCCATGGGTTCTTCCACAGAAAATTCGGCTTATGGTGTAACTAAAAACCCTAACGATACTTTGTTTGTAGCTGGAGGTTCTTCTGGTGGTTCGGCTGTAGCTGTAGCGGCAGATTTATGCTTAGGGTCACTCGGCACAGATACAGGTGGCTCAATACGCCAGCCCGCCAGTTTTTGTGGTGTAGTTGGTTTAAAACCAACTTACGGCACAGTTTCACGTTTTGGTGCTGTCGCACTCGGGTCATCGTTAGATCAAATCGGTCCAATGGCCAAAACCGTAAAAGATGTGGCTTTAATTTACGAAACAATTTCTGGACACGATCCTTTGGATTCAACCACTGTGCCAAATAATACACGCCCGCAAGATAGAATAAACGAAATTAATATTGCCGATTTAAGAATTGGAATTCCCAAAGAATATTTTGAAGCCAAGGGTTTAAATCATGAGGTCAAAGATATAGTTATGAAAGCGGTTAAATGGTTTGAATCGCAAGGTGCCACCATAAAAGAAATTAGTTTGCCCAATACAGAATATTCTTTACCGGCCTATTATATTATTCAACCAGCCGAATGTTCGGCTAATTTGGCTCGTTACGATGGTATGCGTTACGGCATGCGTGCTGAAGCTAAAGATTTAATAGATACTTATTTTAAAACAAGAGGGCAGTTTTTGGGTGCCGAAACACAGCGTCGCATTATGGTAGGAACTTATACGTTATCCTCTGGTTACTACGATGCCTATTATTCGCAAGCTCAAAAGGTTCGCACTTTAATCAAACAAGATTTTATAAATGTTTTTGAAGATGTAGATGTAATTATGACTCCGACCTCGCCTACCACAGCATTTAAAATAGGAGAAAAAACTGCTGATCCATTGGAAATGTATGCCGCCGATATTTTTACGGTTACGGCCAACTTGGCTGGGGTCTGTGGGCTTTCTCTAAATTGCGGTAAAATTAATAATCTACCAGTGGGCTTACAAATATTAGGCCCATGGTTTGGCGAGAATTTATTATTCAAAGTAGGCGAGTATTATGAATTAGGACATTAGCTTTTTAGGACATTAGCTTTTTAGGTTTGATTCCTAACAAGCTAAAAGCTAGAAGCTAAAAGCTAGTTAATGGATTTTTGGTATAACTTTGTAGATTTTTTAACAACACTATTTAAAAAGCCGGAGGTTTCAACTTCCATAGCGGTTTTTAAGATTCTATTTTTATTAGTAACATTGTCTTTTATCTCCATCGGTATTTGGTTTAAAGTTAAGTCCGGTTTTTTTGCCGAAAGGGCAATGTATTATTCTTATTATTTTAATAAGAAGAAAAAACCAGACGAAGCCACGGCCTTGCCTTTAAAAGAATTAAAAGATTATTGGCAACAGCTGGGTATGAGGTTAAATATGCAGGACGATGCCCAGTGGAAGCTGGCGGTTATAGAAGCTGATAATTTTTTTGACCATGTTTTAACTTTGCTCGGCTATCAAGGAGAAAGTATGGGTGAAAGATTGCAAAAAGTTTTACCCGAACATTTGCCCAATATTAACGATGTTTGGCGCGTGCACAAAGTTAGAAATTCTCTGGTGCACGATGCCACTTACAGGCTTTCTTACAACCAAGCCCGCGATGTTTACGATACTTACGAAAAGGCCTTGAAACAATTGAAGATTTTATAATTTTTTAGTTATACCTGAAATAAATCAATACCCAACACAATGTTAATATAATAAACGATCGTTGATTGCGTTAACATTGTTAGTTTGGTTGTTTTGACTTGCCAAAATATTTTTTAGCTGTTATACATGATGTTAAATAAATAAATTCAATGTCTCCGAGAATTGTTATACCTCTTATATTAGTTTTAGCTATTATAGCTGGTCTTTTTATTTATCCAGCAGGTAATAATGATACTGATAGTTTTTATCCAAACTTTTTTCTAAAACCATTTCGTTTGGGTTTAGATCTTTTGGGGGGCACGCATTTGGTTTATCAGGCTGATCTTTCTCAAGTAGAAGAAAGCGAGAAAGATTCTTATATGAATGGCTTAAAAGATGTGGTGGAACGCCGAGTTAATTTTTTTGGAGTTTCGGAGCCTGCCATAACTGTAAATCATTCGGGCGAAAATTGGAGGCTGATTGTGGAACTCGCGGGCGTAAAAGATATCAATCAAGCCATAAAACTGATTGGCCAAACTCCATTTTTAGAATTTAAAGAACAGCGTAGCGAAGAAGAAGTAAAAAAAGCTCTTGATTTGCTAGGCGGTAAAGAGCCAGATTTGTCCCAAGCCGATCCTTACTTTGTTTCTTCCGGTTTAAGTGGCCGTTATATTAAAAAAGCTAGCTTGGCTTTTGATTCTCAAACAACTCGTCCAGAAGTTTTATTAGAATTTGACGATATTGGCAAGCAACTTTTTGCCGAAATAACCAAAAAGAACGTGGGTAAGCAGTTAGCTATCTATTTAGATGGTTTGCCCATATCGGCTCCAGTGGTTCAGCAGGAAATTTTAGACGGTAGCGCTCAAATAACTGGTAATTTTTCTATAGATGAAGCTAAAACTTTGGTGGAGCGTTTAAATTCTGGCGCTTTGCCTGTGCCTATAGAATTAATTTCACAGCAAAGCGTAGGCGCCACGCTGGGCCAGGCTTCTTTGGAAAAGAGTTTGGTGGCAGGTATTATAGGTTTTGTTTTAGTGGTGCTGTTTATGATTATATGGTATCGCTTGGCTGGTATTATGGCGGTTTTGGCTTTAATAATTTATACCATAATTTCTCTGGCTATATTTAAATTGATTCCAGTTACCCTAACTTTGGCAGGCATTACGGGTTTTATTCTTTCTATTGGTATGGCGGTGGATGCTAATGTTTTAATCTTTGAAAGGATGAAAGAAGAATTAAGAAGCGGCAAGGCCTTTGGACTTGCTGTCAAAGAGGGTTTTGCCAGAGCCTGGACATCTATTCGCGATTCTAATGTTTCTAGTTTAATTACGGCTGGTGTGCTTTATACTTTTGGTTCCAGTTTGGTTAGGGGTTTTGCCTTAACGCTTATTATTGGTATTTTAATTTCAATGTTTTCTGCTATTACTTTAACCAGAACATTTTTAAGAGTTTTTGAAGGCACAAGATTAGAGAGGGTAAAGTTTTTGTGGAAACAATAATAAAAAATGACTAACATCTAATTACTAATTCCTAATCAATGACTAATTACCAAAGGTCTAATGCCAAAATTTATACTTTAGTTATTAGGCATTAGAATTTGATTAGAAATTAGATATTAGAAATTTATAAATTATGCTCGCTGTAATTCCCAACAGAAAAATATATTTAACCATTTCGGCAATATTGGTTGTCGTTAGTATTTTGCCTGTGCTGTTTTGGGGTTTAAAATTTGGTATTGATTTTACGGGCGGTTCACAGTGGGAAATTGAATTTAAAGATACACGCCCTGCCAATGAAGATGTTTTAAAGTCTTTATCTTTTTATAAATTAGAAAGTTCTGTTTTACAGCCTACCGGCGATAAGGGCTTAATTTTAAAATTTAGATCGGTCAATGAAAATACGCACGAGGCTATGAAGCGGGATCTTAATGATGCTTTTCCCATAGAAGAGAAAAAATTTGATTCCATTGGACCGGTTATAGGTAAAGAACTTCAAAAAAAATCTGTTAAGGCGCTCGCTTACGTTTTAGTCTTGATAGTGGCCTATATTGCTTGGGCTTTTAGAAAAGTATCAAAACCAGTTTCTTCTTGGAAGTATGGCGTTATAGCCATTGTTGCGCTGGTGCATGATGTTACGATTCCTATGGGCCTCTTTGCTGTTCTGGGGCATTTTTACGGTATAGAAGTTGATGCTTATTTTGTTACGGCCATTTTAACTATTTTAGGTTTTTCGGTTCACGATACCATTGTGGTTTTTGATAGAATCAGAGAAAACTTAAGAAAAAATCCTGCCGAAAACTTTTCTACAACTATAAATAACAGCGTTAACCAAACTTTAGCCCGTTCTATAAATACTTCTTTCACGGTGTTTTTAGTGCTTTTGGCCAGTTACTTTTTAGGTGGGGCCAGCACTAAAAATCTATCACTTGTCTTGCTTATAGGGGTTTTTTTTGGAACTTATTCCTCTATATTTTTGGCAAGTCCCATATTAAGTCTTTGGGCGGGCTCCAAGCATAAATAGCCTAGTTTTGCTTGGGTACTATGGGTAGTTGACATATGTTTTGGGTAATGATAGTATATAAAAGCTTAAAAGTTAATATTAGCTCGGTTGCATCTAGTTTCTAGAGGTGCTTTACTGGGTTTACCAAAATGGTCAAGTTTGATATCAAAAAAATTGTTAGCCGATTAGTGGATAACTTGTCGGATCGCTCCAAGGACATAATTTTGTCCCGATTTGGCATTGGTAAAGATGATTACGAAACTTTAGAGGCCATAGGCCAGCGCTATGGCATTACCCGCGAAAGGGTTCGCCAAATAGAAGCCGATGCTTTAAAGCATATTAAAAGCGCTTCCAACGAACCTACTATAAAACCAGTGATTATAGTTTTAAACGATTTTATTAAAGCTAATGGCGGTGTTATGGATGAAAACGATTTAAAGGCCAGTTTTGCTTCTACTCACTTTGAAACAAAACCAGAAGCCACCAATAAATACGAAGGCGCCACTATGTTTTTCTTAAACTTGGCGGGTAGTTTTGTGCGAACCAAAGAAGACGAAAATTTTTGGCCTCGCTGGGCTTTAGACAATTCTCATGTAAAAAATCAAGAAGCTTTGGTGGCACATTTAACTAGCCAGTTAAAGAAAGAAAAGAAAGTGGTGGGTTTTGAAGAAATGATTAATTGGGCTAAGAAACATAATGCTATTTTAAACAAAGATATGGTTTTGGCCTATTTAACTTCGGCTAAAAATATTTCTAAAAATTCTTTTGGCGAATGGGGCATGATTTCTTGGGCCGAAGTTTCGCCTCGGGGTGTGCGCGACAAAGCTTATTTGGTAATGAAGCGCGTGCAAAAGCCGATGCACTTTACCGAAGTTGCCAGCGAAATTAATAAAGCTAGTTTTTCTAAACGCATAGCTTTACCTCAAACAGTTCACAACGAACTTATAAAAGACGGCCGGTTCGTTTTGGTGGGCCGAGGTTTATATGCTTTAAAAGATTGGGGTTTTGAAGCTGGCACAGTTAAGGATGTAATTAAAAGCGTGCTCACAGCTAAAGGCCCAATGACTCGGGAAGATGTGGTTAAATCCGTTCTAGATAAAAGAATGGTAAAACCAAGCACAATTATTCTAAATTTAAACGGCTTTAAAAAGAAAGACGATAACAAATATCATTTAGTCTAAAATAGGGACTAGCCACTAGGGATTTGATTTTATTAGTCGAAATGTTGTAGATTATAGTCTATCGGATTTGTTCTTTAACTCTAAAAAAGGAAGGTCGGTCATGGCTTGGTATTTGATGTATAATGTTAGATCCGAAAATAAATTCGGAGATTTTAAATTAGTTGAAAAAGATTGTTTATCAGTTCCTATAGCTGTTTCTCACGAGAATGAACATTTTTTGTCTCTTAGGCAAGAAATGGCCAAGAAATGTAGATCTCTTTTGGAGTCAACAAAGGCAACTTGTAGTGGTACTAAAATGTCTGTTGTCTTCCCTAGATTGGTTTGGATTGAGGATCTAGAAGAAATAATAAAAGATGATGTAAGTATTCCACTTCACGACCCTGACTGCACCGCCGAGAGATGACTCAAAAAGTCTACCTTTATGATTTCGTCCCCAATAAAACGGGGACGATTTTTATTTGCTAAAAACCTAGGAAATTTATCGGAAGGACCGCCCTTCCTGTTATTTTAAGAAAGTCTGATAAAAACAAACTTATTTGACATCTAGTCAAATATTTGCTTTAATGCATATTCGTGTTCTTTGATTTTTTTACCTTAATCCGCGGAGGTTTTTATGTTTCATCATTTGACTTGGCTTTTCGCTATCACTCTTGGCCTTTTGGCCTGTGATAGCAAAAGCAAAACAGTGTTGTCCTCGAACGCAGAAGATGAGGGTGTGGTTGTAGAAACGAACAATATGGATACTTCTTCTTGGGATCTCACCAAGATTGTGCCATTGGATTCAGTTCGGGCTATGCCCGCAGGAACAAAGATGTATGTGCGAACTTCTGTTTTTGGCGAGATGGAAGACTTTGAAGTTGCATTGGTTTCGGTGGTGGACGATTTTGTCCCACCGATGCCAGTGGTCATGTTCAAATCCTCGCGTCCTGCGGTTCGTGGCCAGTCGGGTTCACCAGTTTTTACAAAAGACGGCGTGATTGGTGCTTTGTCCATGGGCTTTGATTCGGAGAACAGCTCACCTTACTATTTTTTTGCAACCCCAATTGAGTGGATGCAAAAAGGCATCATCGACCCGGAAATCAGATCCAGTAAGCCGGTGGTTTGGAATGGAAACATTGTTAGACCATTGGCTTTGCCCCTATTGATGTCGGGTGTGAACAACCGTCTGCTTGATGCGGCTATGCGAAAGTATGCCGACAAATTGGGCGACGAGAGTCATCTCAATTTGCTCGCGGCATCCGGTTCTGCTGGAGTTGGCGGCAAAATCGAACAAGAATTTAAACCCGGCAGTTCCTTGGCTGCTGCCTTATTTACGGGCGATGAAGTAAATATCGGAGCCGTGGGAACGGCAACCTATGTTGAGGGTAACAATATTCTCGGTTTCGGCCATCCTTTTTTAGGCAATGGTCAGACTTCGATCCCGATAATCGGCGCCGAGGTTCTGGGCGAGATAAGTAATCTCAACTCGCCTTTCAAATTTGCCACTCTGGGCAACAAAGTTCTAGGAACAATTCTTTATGATCGCATGCCCGGAGTCGGAGGTGTGATTGGCCAAGAGCCCGATATGATTCCGCTGGTCTTCAGCGCTTCCATTTTTGGTGAAAAAGCCTTTAGCATGAATCACCGAATGGCTCGAACGCAACTGTCCGGTTTTGGCTTATTCAATCAGGCTATAATGACAGGAGTTACGCTCTTGTCGCCATTGGCCAACCGGTTGGATAATTCCACCGGCAAGAGCCTGAAAGTCCGAACAGAGGCGAGCTTCACTAATTCCGATTTAAAGGTTGAGCGCGAGAGAATCTATGCTTTTCCCAATTCTGGGGTGATAGACGTGTTGGGTGAGGCACTGTTCGATTTTGTCTTTAGCGTCTATTTGAACTCCGTGGCCAACGGATACGCCAATTTGGAGTTCCGTAGTATCCAAATGAGCGTGGATGTAGTGGACGATGCTTTGTTTGCTATGCCGATCGCGCTTGAAGCAGATAGTGTGGTCACGGCCGGTAGCGACCTGTCGGTCAAATTTAGCTTAAGGGTCGGAGGAAGTAAGGATGCTGATTTCAATGTGATAGTAGCTGTGCCGGATACATTTGCGGCCGGCATCTACAGTTTGACCGTGGGCTCACTGTATTCTTTGGGCAAAGATGCTGATTATGACGACACTCCCAGTTCGGTTGAGTTTGGAAACCTGCAAGATGTTTTTGACTTCATGAATGGTCCTGAACCCAAAGCCATTTTGAAAGTCATCCTTGCTTTTAGCCAGCCTTTGCCAACAGAAGTATCGGTTGATAGTTTGTTGACCGCTATTTCTGAGGCGGCTAAAATAGACTCAACCAAGTCAGACTCAACGGGGTTGGTGTCGACGATGTTATTGCCTGTTCTGGAAGAACTCACTATCTACAACGATACGACTAGTCTGGAGAAAAAACTAGATTGGGTTTTGCCGGAAGGTTTTGGCTCGGTCATGGTCAAGGTTTTGGAAAAGAAGTAGTTCGTGTTAGAGCGAAGCGTAAAACCGCTTCGCTCTTTTTGTTTTATTAAGATTACAAAGTCCCGTAAAATCCTTTCTTACGTACTTGTTCATTCCGCTTAATTTTCTGGATAATATCACTCTATTTTATACTGCATAACTTATTTTGGATTACACGGGGTAAAATGATAAAATATATAATAAGATGATCCAAAATCCGTTTAGTTTAATGTTCGATGTTTTGGGAATAGTCTGGCACCATATTTGGCTATGGGGCTGGGTTTTCTTGCCTATTCTTTTGGCGCCATTTTTATGGGACGCGTGGTTGTATTATATCCGCATTCGTACTATGAAAAAGTTTAAATGGGAGATGCTGGAGTTCCGCTTGCCGCCAGATGTGGAAAAAAGCCCGCTAGCCATGGAGCAGGTTTTGGCAATTATTCAAAGCACTCTTTTTAAAGGTAGTTGGTGGAAGCGTTATGTGGAGGGCCGCGTCCAAGAATGGTTTAGTTTAGAAATAACTTCTTTCGAAGGCGAACTGCATTTTTATATTCGCACCTTAAATCAATTTAGAAATTTAGTAGAAGCGGCTATTTATGCTCAATATCCCCAGGCCGAAATTTTTGATGCCGAAGATTATACAGCCAATGTGCCCATGATAATTCCCAACGAAACGCATAATCTTTTTGGCTCTGAATTTAGATTGGGCCGTGAGGACGGCTATCCCATACGCACCTACAAAGATTTTGAATTAAAAACAGAAACGAGCAAAGAAGGCGGTTCTAATATTGCGTTGGTTGACCCTTTAGCTGGTATAACGGAAACATTAACTCGGTTGAAAAAAGGTGAACAGGGCTGGATCCAAATCGCCATAAGGCCAACAGATGACACTTGGAAAAATCTGGCTATGGAAACAGTTTTAAAATTGGTGGGCCGTCCTAAAAAAGAAGTGCCGCAGGGTTCATATATGTTGGCGTTATTAAAAAAAGAATTATCCGACTATGCTAAAGGCGCGGTGCAGGCTCCGTTTAAAACTCCAGAATTTGAACCTTTTGAATGGGGCACGCCTAAAAGCGATAAACCTCATTCTTTAATGCAGTTTCTTACCTCTGGCGAAAAAGAAATTATAGAAGCTATTGAGCGAAAAATTGCTAAAGTAGCTTTTGAAACAGTTATAAGAGTTGTATATATAGCTACTAAGGATGCTTTTTACATCCCAAATTTTTTTCATATATCTTCGGGTTTTAACCAATTTAGTACGCAAAATTTGAATGCTATCAAAAGAAATAATGCCACTTTAACTGCCGGCAGATTTCCTTTCAAAAAAATGAAAGAAGCGCAGAAAAAGAAATGGTTATTGTATCAATATAGAATTAGAGGACGTCCTAAAGTTATGTCTGTTATGAATATAGAAGAATTAGCAACGGTATTTCACTTTCCGGGCCGAGTGGTTATGGCGCCCAGTTTGCCTAGGGTTCAGGCCAAAAAAGGCGAACCGCCAGCAGGGCTTCCTTCCTATTAAGATAAGTCTAATAGGTCTTATAAGACCTATATCAATATGAATGATAATAATGAGATAACTTTGTTCGCAGAGACAAATTTCCGCAATGAAAAGCGGCGGTTTGGCATTAAACTGGATGATCGCAGAAGGCACACCTATATAATCGGTAAAACCGGTATGGGTAAAACCACTATGCTGGAAAATATGATTATTTCCGATATTATTCACGGCAAGGGCTTAGGCTTTATAGACCCTCACGGCGATTCGGCCGATAAAATTTTGGAATTTATTCCACCGGAACGCATCAAAGACGTAATTTACTTTGACCCTTCCGATTTAGATATGCCCATCGCTTTTAACGCTATAGAAAACGTGGAGGCCGAGAAAAAACATTTGGTGGCTTCGGGTTTGATGGGTGTATTTAAAAAAATCTGGCCCGATGTTTGGTCGGCTAGAATGGAATATATTTTAAATAATACAATTTTAGCTTTATTAGATTACCCCGGCGCTACGGTTTTAGGCATTATGCGCATGCTGTCCAATAAAGATTACAGAAAGCAAGTGGTGGATCAAATTAAGGACCCTATGGTTAAATCTTTTTGGGTAGATGAATTTGCTAAATACACTGATCGCTTTGCCGCCGAAGCCACGCCGGCTATTCAAAATAAAGTGGGACAGTTTCTTTCGGCCGCGGTTATTCGCAATATTGTGGGACAGGTCAATAGCGCTATAGATATGCGTAAAGTAATGGACGAAGGCAAGATTTTAATAATGAATCTTTCTAAAGGTAAAATTGGCGAAGATAATTCCAAACTTTTAGGCGGGTTATTGGTTACTAAATTGCAACTGGCCGCTATGAGCCGGGTAGATATTCCCGAAGAAGACCGCCGAGATTTTTATTTATATGTGGACGAGTTTCAAAATTTTGCTACTGAATCTTTTGGCAATATTCTTTCCGAAGCCCGCAAGTACCGCTTAGCTCTTATTTTGGCCAATCAATACATTGCTCAATTGGTGCAGAACGTAGCTGGCTCCAAGAGCACGGCGGTGCGCGACGCTATATTTGGCAACGTGGGCACACTGGTTTCTTTTAGAATAGGCGCGGAAGATGCCGAGTTTTTAGAAAAAGAGTTTATGCCAGAATTTGTGGCCACTGACATTGTTAATTTGGCTAAGTACAATATTTATTTAAAACTTATGATAGATGGCGTAGCCTCTCGGGCTTTTTCGGCTACAACATTGGCGCCCTATCCCAAACCAGTTGTAAGTAGTCGTGACGAAATTATTAAGCACTCTAGGGAAACTTATGGCACGCCGCGCGAAAAAGTAGAAAATGAAATAGCGGATTGGGCGGGCGTTAGAGAGTTAATGACGTCTAATAAAAAAGATTCTAGGATGGAAGATGATTACGACGATAGGGCTTTTCAGAGTTCTCCCAAAGCTTCGCCCGCGGCATCTTCAGCTAAACCAAAAAGTGATAAAGATTTATTCGAGGCCATTTGTTGGGAAGGGGGCGAAAAAGTTTGGGTGCCATTTAAACCCGATGGTGTGCGCCCCATATATTGCAAGAATCATTTATATAAATTAAACGAAGTTAAGCAGCAAGTTATCTCGGAACAATTTAAGCCAACCAGTTTGCAAGACGCTTTACAAAGGGGTGGAGTGATTAACCACGCGGGCAATCAAGCACGTCCGTTTAAAAAGAAAAATAAAACCAAAGAACCTCCAGCCGATATAGAAGGTTTACGTTCGCTGCTTTCGGATATAAAACCCAGTTAACATTGAAGTTATAATCAAACTTTGGTTTTTTAAGGATAACATGGTTTATTGGCATATTTGTATTACCTCAAAATAGCTTTGGAACCTGTTTTAATATTATTTTTTTTGCTCCAACCGGCGCTAGTTTCTAAAACATAGAGCGCTTTTTTAGTTGGCACAAAATAATTCGGATAAGTTTCTGGTTTAACGTCTTCGGCTAGGTCTACAACTCTAAAATCGGAATCTAGCCAAATAATATCTATAGGGAAATTCATATCGCGCATCCAGAAAGGATAAACATCGGGTTTATCAAAAATAAAAAGCATACCTTGGCCTTGCGGTAGAGATTTTCTACCGCCTAAGCCTTGAGCTCGCGCGCCTTGGCTTTGGGCTAGTTCAACTTTTAATTCGGCATCGCCCAGCCGAAGAATTTTAAAATCTGTTTGATAGTTTGATTTTTCTTTTAAAACAAACCAAGTAACACTCAAGCAGATTAAAACCAAGGGAATTAGAATCAAAAAAAACTTTTTCATATGGTTAATTGTAACCCAATGATGACAAAGTAGACAAAAAATGATATTTATTAGTTTATGTCAAATACGGTTGGTCAAAAAACTTGCCCTGAGCGGAGTCGAAAGGTTTATGTAGGCATGAGTGGCGGAGTTGATAGCTCTGTTGCTGCTTTGTTATTGAAAAATGAAGGCTATAATGTAATCGGTGTATTTATGAAAAACTGGAGCGATCCAGCTTGGCCTTGCTTGTGGCAGGAAGATCGTGCTGATGCTATGCGGGTTTGTTTAAAATTAAATATACCCTTTGAAACTTGGGATTTTACAAAAGAATATAAAGCTTTGGTGGTAGATTATATGCTTCGCGAATATGCAGTTGGGCGAACTCCAAACCCAGATGTAATGTGTAATAAAGAAATTAAATTTGGTTTATTTTTTGAAAAAGCTATTTCTCTTGGAGCTGATTATATTGCCACGGGCCACTATGCTCGCGTGGCGCGGGAATTTCCAATTTTTAATTTCCAATTTTCAAATTCTAATAAGCTAAAAGCTAAAAGCTATAAGCTATTGCGTGCTCGCTATTTAGACAAAGATCAGTCCTATTTCCTTTGGACTCTCAAGCAAAAACAACTGGCTAAGTGCTTATTCCCCATAGGCGAAATAGACTCTAAAGCGGAAGTTAGAAAACTTGCGAAAGGTGCGGGTTTATCTACGGCAAATAAAAAGGATTCACAGGGAATTTGTTTTATGGGGCCGGTGGATATTAAAGAATTTATAAAGCCGTACGTTAAAAAAGAAATTGGCGATATTGTTACAACTTCTGGGCAAAAAATTGGCACACATGCCGGTTTATATTTTTACACCATTGGCCAACGAAAAGGAATCGGCATAGGAGGTACTGGGCCGTATTACGTTGCTAAAAAAGATTACGAAACTAATACTTTAATCGTTTCGCCTATTACAGATATGTCGGCTTTAGAATCAAAAGAGTTAATTGCTACTAATGTTAGTTTTATAAATAATGATACACCGAGCATACGATCGTATGCTCGGTGTACAAAAGAGGAATCAGAGAAGTTGGTTAAAATTCAGGCATCTATTCGTTACAGACAAGAACCAATTTCGGCAATGTTATCAAAGCTTGAAAGCGGACCGAGCTCAGCTCGGTGGAAGGTGGTTTTTGAAAAACCAGTCCGCGCTGTCGCCTCTGGCCAATCGGTAGTATTTTATCAGGGTGAAGAACTGCTAGGCGGAGGAGTTATAGAGTAATTGTAATGTTTCATTCAAAATGCATAGGTGAGTAGTCAAATGATACACTCACCATATATGCACATTCACAAAAACATTATCGCAGTCAGACGCCAAGTTTGGCAACTTAAAGAGTTAGGTTGGTCGCAGTCGAGAATCAGTAGATACTTTGGTTTCAACCAATCTACCATCAGCCGCTGGTTGGGTATGTATCCCACTCTTCAAAGTTTTCGACCGATGCCTTTAAGTGCCCATCCCAAGCAGACCTCTCTGGAGTTAGAAGAAAAGATTATTCATTTAAGAAAAACCGAGGGTTGGTGTCATCAAAAGATAGTTCTTTACCTGAAGGCTCAAGGTATCAGCATTACCAACATAACAACCTACCGCGTCCTTAAAAGAAACCAGCTGATTAAATCAAAACATAGATACCAAAGGAGACACAGACAACTACCTCCCATCTTTAGACCCCAAGAGGACGGCAAGCTAGTTTTGTTAGATACCAAGCATCTAATGGTTAAAAATCAATCTAGAAGATACCAGTATGTTTTCGTGGATGTGGCTACCAGATATATATCCAGTCTGTATTGTTACAGAAAAACTTTCTATGGCATCAGCCAGCCGAGCTTTACGATCAGCTTTAACTAGATTACCTTTTAAAGTAGGGATGATTCAAACAGATAATGGTCCCGAGTTTCAGAAAGAGTTTGTTCAAGAATTAAACAAGTTAAAGATTCTGCATCGTTATTCAAGAATCAGAAAACCTAGAGACAATTCCATAGTAGAGAGATTCATTAGAACCATTGACGAAGAACTCTGGAGAAAAGTATCCTTAAATCAGTCTCTAACCACCTTGAATAGCTCCTTAAAAACCTACACTGACAAGTTTATCAACCATCGTCCACATCTAGGTTTACAGGGTTTAACCCCTGCTCAAAAGATGGCTCAAATACTAACTAAAACCTATGCATAAGATATGAGACATTACAAGTAATTTGACAAAATAACAGCATTGGTATAATATACCATTGGTTCATTTAAAATCCTTTACCCTTTACCCAAAAAGGAGGACTCATAATGTATTCAGAAGTATGGGAGTGGTTGTGCTTGGTAATATTTCTTCTTTATGTGGTCGGATGTATAGTTTGCACTTTCCATTCTTCTTATGTAATCGAATTTATTTTTTCTGTTAAAGTAACTACATCAAGCAAAACAAGATCATTTGACTTGGAAAAAATTCCAATGTTTTTTGCCAGTATTATTGTAACACCATTTGTACCTTTACTTGTTCTTGCTACTCGCCATATGGAAAAGAAAAATATAGATGTTTTGGATATGAAGAATCGATCATGGTTTTTGATCTGTATTTTTTATACACTTACGATAGTAACGCCGATTATTTGTGGGGGCTTTTATATGTTTAGATATGAGGCAAATCCTTACAATGTTTGTTTTTGGACGGCTATAACAGTAGCTATTTTTTATTTTTCTGATCTTTTCAAGTTTGAGCTTTCAGTCCCGGCTTCCGAAGAAGATTCTAAAGAAAAGGAAAAGTAAGAGACTTATCGCGCGGAGCCTACAAAAGGGTTCCGCGCTTTTTTTATTGCTTTATCTCTGATTTTAAACCCGAAGGTTCAACCTTCGCCCGAGCAAAAGGGAGACTGCAAAAACTGCAGTCTCCTTTTTTATTTTGCTTTATTTTGCTTTTTGCTAGCTGATAAGATAAGTAATTTAATCTAGATCGGATCTGTTCTGTTTTTTGTTTCTTTTTTTCCCCTCAACTTAGCACGAGAACTGCGATCGCAGTTCTCGTGCTATAATTACCATAATTATAATATAATAACTAACTAATAAAATAATGCAGAAGAATGATTAATTTGAAAAAGAAAATTCAACGCTTAGGTCCCAACCAACAAAAAGCATTATTACTTTTATTTACTGGAATAGGTCTTAGCTTTGCCAGAACCTCTAAACAATATTTTCGAGTATTAGAAAGCACGGCTGAAGAATGGAAAAAAATTAACAAACAGTCTTTAGAAAGAGCTATAGCCAGCTTGTATAAATCCAAACTTATCCGCGAACATGAAAACCCCGACGGTTCTTTAACTATGATTTTAACAGACAAAGGCAAGGATAAAGCCATTACCTTTAATATAGACAATATGGGAATCAAAAAACCTAAAGTCTGGGATAAAAAATGGCGAATAGTTTTATTTGATATACCAGAAAAACATAAACCTGCCCGCGAAGCTTTAAGAGAAACTCTAAAAAGATTAGGTTTTTATGAATATCAAAAAAGTGTTTTGATACAGCCTTATCCTTGCCAAGATGAAATCAATTTCTTGATTGAATATTTTAGTATTCGTTCCTACGTTAGAATTATTACGGCTACGGATTTAGATAATGAATTACACTTGCTCAAGATTTTTGATTTAGCATGAGAACTGCTATCGCATGACTCGTGCTAAGTGGATTTTATTAAAGAAGTTAAATATACGAAATATTAGATGGTAGGGCGATTGAGCAACTTTGATTTTATTAGCCTTTTTCCGTTACAATAAAGCCACAATGGATTCTCAAGAGATTCGGCAAAGGTTTTTAAAATTCTTTGAAGAAAGGGGGCATAAGGTGGTGCCGTCTAGTTCGCTTGTGCCAACCGATCCTTCGGTTCTTTTAACAACCGCAGGTATGCAGCAGTTTAAGCCTTACTTTATAGGTCAAAAAGACCCAGTAAAAGATTTTGGTTCTAAAAATACTGTTTCTGTTCAAAAATCTTTTCGCACTTCTGATATAGATGAAGTTGGCGATGAAACCCACCTAACATTTTTTGAAATGTTAGGGAATTTTAGTTTTGGCGGTTATTTTAAGTCCGATGCTATTAAATACGCTTACGAATTTATAACCAAAGAAATGGATCTTGCGATTGATT
This sequence comes from bacterium, assembly GCA_030697795.1. Classification (NCBI taxonomy): domain Bacteria; species bacterium. The sequence goes on along the minus strand of JAUYOV010000004.1, from coordinate 61,613 downwards.
ACGTTAGTGTTTTTGACCCTTCGATGGACTCAGGGCAAGAGGGCTTTGGTCTAATTGTTCCTGCCGATACGGAATCCGAAGAAATTTGGAGATCTTTAGGAATTACTAAAATAGAAAAGTTTGGTAGAAAAGATAATTTTTGGGGTCCAACCGGCGCGGAAGGTCCGTGTGGACCTACTACAGAAATATACGTTAAACCTTCGACAAGCTCAGGTCAAGCGGCAGTAGAGGTTTGGAATATAGTGTTTAACGAATACTACTGTAAGGCCGATAAGACTCTAGAACCTTTGGCTATCAAGGGAGTTGACACTGGTATGGGTTTAGAAAGGTTAGCTGTTGCAGTTCAAGAGAAACAAAATATTTTTGAGACGGATTTGTTTGAGTTTATTTTTAAAAAAATAGAGGAAAATACACCCGAGAAGGATCAGAGATCGAAAAGAATAATAGCCGACCACATTAGAGCTTCTGTGTTTATGATCAGCGATGATGTCGTGCCATCTAATACAGATAGAGGTTATATTTTAAGGCGTTTAATTCGCAGGATAACTCATCCGGATAAATCTCAGATACCTATAGCCGAAACAGTTATTGAGAGTTATGGAAACTTTTATCAGGAACTGAAAACAAAAAAAATCCTTATTTTAGAGGAAATTAAGAAAGAAGAAGACAAATTTAGAGAAACTTTATATTCGGGTCTAAAACAATTTGAGAAAGGTGTAGATCCATTTATATTACACACTACATACGGATTTCCTTTTGATTTGACCAAAGATCTTTCAATAAAATCTGGCAGGAGTATAGACGAAAAAGATTTTGAAGAAAAGTTTAAAAAACACCAAGAAATTTCGCGGGCGGGGGCGGAGAAGAAATTTGGCGGTCATGGAATCACAGAAGGCGACTTAACCGCGGCCAACGCCGAAGAGATGAAAATAAAAACTCGTTTGCACACGGCCACGCATTTGCTAAACGCCGCTTTGCATAAAGTTTTGGGCGACGAAGTTTCTCAACGTGGGTCGGACATAACCATAGAAAGAACTCGCTTTGATTTTGTTTTTAATCGTAAGTTAACAGACGAAGAAATTAAAAAAGTAGAAAATTTGGTTAACGAAGCCATTGCCGCAAATTATCCAGTTAAGATAAAAACTATGCCACTGGCAGAAGCTAAAAAATCTGGAGCTTTGTTTTTCTATCAGGGAAATTATCCCGATCAAGTTAAGGTTTATTCAATAGCCGATTTTTCTCGCGAACTATGTGGCGGTCCACATGTTTCTAGTACTGGTGAGATAGGAAAGTTTCGTATAGTTAAAGAAGAGAGTTCAAGTGCAGGTATTCGTAGAATCAGAGCTACTGTGGAATAGATTTTATCAAATATAGTATATAATAAATAATATTGTAACCCTCCTTGCCTACTCCGCCGAAGTAACTTCGGCTACGAAGGCTAAACGCTCAAACTTTGGAGGGCATTTTTTTCAGCTAGTCACTAACGTTCATAGGCAAATATGTCAAAAGAAAATATATATATAGAACTCCACGAAGATATCCAATCGGCCATGGAAAAAATACAGTCTGCCGAAGCCGATACCATAGATCTAGTAATTCCCACAGGCGCTAGAATCTTACAAAATATAGTAGATGCCCATCTTATAAAAGATATTGCCGAAGAATACGGCAAAGACTTGACTGTGATCACAAGCGATCTAATGGGTAAGATTTTTGCCGAACGGGCGGGGCTGGCCGTAGCTGGTTTGAATGGTGATGATGAATCTGGCGTTATGGCTTCGCCAGCAATTGCTACTACAGGCAGAATAAGCGATATTATTCCAAGAAAAAGAGGAATACCCATAGGGATATCTTCTCAAAAAAAACAGCAAGCTGTTTTAACTGCTAAAACCAAGGCCATGCCGAGGTCTTCACATATTAGTAAATCAAGCGATAAAAAAGCCGAAGATTTTTATTTAAAGAAAAATAAAGGTGAAAACGGCGCTAGTTTTTTAAAATCATACAGAGAGGAACGTTCTAAAGCGGGTGTTTTTAACGAATTAAGAAAAATAAATCGTAAAAAGTTTTTAAGCCCCAGCGCTTTTGTTGGTTTGGTGGTAGTTGTGGCTCTGGCTGTTTCTTTTGCTGTTTTTAGCAGGGTGTTGCCTAAAGCCGATATTTTAATTTACCCAACACGCGAAGCTAAAAATGGCAGTGTCGATGTTTTTGTTTCCGGTAAAGATTCTAAAATAAACTTGGAAAAAGGTTTAATACCGGGCGAACTTTTAACGAGCGAAAAAATGGCAAGCAGTGAATTTGTGGCTTCGGGTACGCAAAGTTCTTCTGATAAAGCCAAGGGGAAGATAACTATATATAATACTTATTCAACGCAGGTGCAAAAATTTGTGCCTTCTAGATTTCAATCCGAAAGCAGCCCCTCCACAGGAGTCGGGGCAGGCAAAATATTCTGGACAACAGCCAGTGTTAATGTGCCAGGGTACACAACAAAGAGTGGGAAAATAGTTCCCGGAGAGATTACAACCAATGTTATTGCGGCCGAAGGCGGGGATTCTTATAATATTGCCCCCTCTAAGTTTACGATGCCCGCATTTAAAGGTACTGCCAAAGGAAATAAAATTTATGCTGTTTCTAAAGAAGCCATGACAGGCGGCGGTGCCCAAGGAGCCAAAATTGTTTCCAACGATGACGCTACCAATGCCTACGATAGTTTGAAAGAAAAAATAAAACCCGAGTTTGATTTGTTTAAACAAAACTTACCACAAGGTTTCAAATTTTGGCCCGAAGCTTATAACGAAGAGTTAGCTTCAAGTTCTGTTTCGCCGGAGGTTGGCGTGGCCAGCGAAAAATTTACAGCTACGGTAAAAATGGTGGCTAGAGCCATAGTTTTTAAAAATGATGATTTAGATGCCTATATAAATAAAAGAATTTCTAACGATATAGATGAAAGCAAAACTCTTTTAACTAGTTCTAAAGATGTTTCTTTTTTGAAGCAACCCTTAGTTGATTACCAAAAAGGAACTGTTTCAGCAACTCTAAACGTCAAATACGACGTAATGGACGAATTTAATATGGAAACTTTCAAGAAAAGCGTTTTAAATAAGAAAAAAAAGGATATAGACATTGCCGATTACAAGGCTGATCGTATAGAAGTTAACCTTTGGCCGTTCTGGGTACGCTCAATTCCATCCAACCCAGATAGAGTAAATGTAAGCATCATAGGGCTTTAGAAAGCTTTGTAAGTCCAATATCTCAAGGAGTAGAGTATTAAGATGAATTTTTTCAAATTAACAAAAATAAAAATTTTATCATTTATAATTGTATTTGTGATCCTTGAAATTTTAATATATTTTAAAAGTTTTATAGTCCTTGAATATGCGCCAGAATATGGTATATCTCAAAAATATTTCTATTTTTCTGGATTTATTTTTTTCTCCATTATCTCAGTAGTTATCAGTTATATAGTATCTTCACTTATAGATTTAATGTACTTAAAATATAAATCTAAAAATAAATTTATATGAATCCAAAATCATCTCTTGAAATAGTCTATCAAGGTTAAACCTTGGTATATGTCCCCGACGAAAGTCAGGGGCTTTTATTATAAGTATCCTTGAAATTAAAATCTTTCCAAGGAAAGTCGGGGCGGTTTTTTAATTGTGGTTGGGCTGGTAAAATATATATAAGCATGAAAAAGGATTTTCAAAAGTGGCATGCATTAAAATCAAATATAGAGGAACATAATAAACCGCCTCTTTTCCGTGAGCAAGAAATTTGGTGGTGTTCTTTGGGCGCGAATATTGGTGTAGAAGAAGATGGCAAGAACGAATTTTTTGAAAGACCAATTCTTGTTTTGCGCAAGTTTAATAAAGAAATGTTTTGGGGTTTGCCTCTAACTTCTAAGAAAAAAGAGGATAAATTTCATTACTTTTTCATTTTGCATGGATTGGAAAGATCGGCAATATTATCGCAATTACGCCTTTGGAGTAGCAAGAGATTGATTCGCCGTTTAGGTAAGATAAGCGATAAACAGTTTATTTCTCTTAAAGATTCGGTTATGGCCTTAACGAAAACGGACCCGATTAAGGGTCCTCGAGTGCCTAACGGCAATAGTTCAATTATATAGCAGACTCATTTCAGGTGTCAATGTAGCTATATTTGTAGCTATATTTACTTGATTTTAAGCCATTTGACGGGTATAATTCTATTTGTTATACTCTGGCAGTTACTAAATAATGAAAAAGGATGCTATCCGAAAGGAAGGAGTCGTATTAGAGGCTCTTCCCAGCGCCATGTTTAAGGTTAAATTAGACGATGGCATGGAGGTACTAGCCCATCTTTCAGGTAAGATGAGGCTAAATTTTATTCGCATTCTTCCGGGAGATAAAGTTGCTATGGAATTTTCTCCATACGACCCTAAAAGAGGCAGGATTGTTTATAGGGGGAGGTAGTTAGCTTCTTAGCTGACTAGCTTTTTAGGGTAAACCTAGGAAGCTAAAAGCTAAAAGCTAAAAGCTATTTGTGAAAGTTCAACCATCAGTTAAAAAAATTTGTAATAAGTGTAAGACCGTTCGACGTAAGGGGCGCATTTACGTTATTTGTTCGAATCCTAAACATAAACAGCGCCAAGGCGCATAGTTTTCGCCAATATAGCTAATCAAAGCTAATATACGAATGAATTCTTATTATTAGCCATATTCGCGTCAATTCGCCATATTAGAGAAAAGTAATGAGAATCGCCGGCATAAATATTCCAGATAATAAAAGAGTTGAAGTCGCCTTAACTTATATTTTTGGCGTGGGCTTAACTTTGGCTAAGGGTATTTTAAAATCCACAAAAATTGATCCAGATAAAAGAGCTAAGGATTTAACTTCGGATGAAGCCAATAAAATTAAAGAGTATATTGAAAAGAATTTTAAGATAGAAGGAGAACTAAAAAGGGAAATAACACAGAACATAAAAAGAAAGAAAGAAATTGGTTCGTATCAAGGTATTAGGCATATGCGCGGTTTGCCGGTTCGTGGTCAACAGACAAAAACTAATAACAGAACACGAAGAGGCAACACCAGAAAGACGATGGGTTCGGGCAGAAAACCAACAGCGCAGAAGACATAAAATTAATTAATGTAGTCCTCCTTCGCTAAAGCTACGGAAGGACATCCTTCGCCACAAAAGGCTATTGGATTCCTTCAGTAAAAAAGATGGCTTGCCATCCGTAGCTCTGAGCGAAGCGAGGAGCGAAGGATGGGTAAAAAAAGAATTATAGAAAAAGAAGATAAAACAGGTGAGGCTTCTAGCGAAGCTAAAGTGGCTCCAGTACAGAGCCGTAAAGTTGGCGCTGTAGAAAAGGGTAGAGTTTATATTCAAGCTAGTTACAATAATACTTTAGTTAGTTTTACAGATGCCGGGGGAAATTTAATTGCTCAATCTTCGGCCGGTGCTTTGGGTTTTAAGGGTCCAAGAAAAGCTACACCATACGCTGCTAATAGAATAATCGAAACTTTGGGAGAAAAAATGAAAAAGGTTGGCTTAAAGGATGTGGTGGTTTTTGTTAAAGGCATTGGTTCGGGTAGGGAGTCCGCCGTTAGGGCTTTGGTGGGACAGGGCTTAAATGTTACTTCTATAAAAGACGTAACTCCGGTGCCACACAATGGTCCTAAACCGCCTAAACCGCGTAGAGTCTAGGATGTTAGTTTATTAGCTTTTTAGTTAAATCCTAAGAAGCTAGAAAGCTAAGAAGCTAGAAAGCTAAACATGTATCAATCAACTTGTAAAAAATGTAGACGCTTGGGCTATAAATTATGTGATTCCGCTAAATGCGGTATGGTTCGCAAACCTTATCCACCGGGACAGCACGGCAAAAATATTCGTCGCCGTCTTTCGGAATATGGTGTTCAGCAAGCCGAAAAACAAAAACTTAAGCTTATTTATGGCTTAAGAGAAAAACAATTTAGAAAATATTTTGATACAGCTTCTAAAAAAAGTGGCGTTACGCCTCAAATAATGATGGAACTTTTAGAACGCCGGCTAGACAACGTAGTTTTTAGATTGGGGTTGGCACCAACTAGGCGCGCTTCCAGACAGTTGGTTGGGCATGGCCATATTACAATAAATAGTAAGAAAGTTAGTTCACCATCTTATTCGGTTAGTCCCGGTGAATTAGTTGATATTAAAGAATCCAGCAAAGCCAAGAAAACTTTTTCTGAAACCAGAACCATTTTAAAGAAATTTAATCCACCCAGATGGTTAGAATTAGACAGAGAAAAGCTTTCCGGAAAAGTAATCAGCATACCCGATAAAGAATTTTTGGCTGGACTACCGGTAGAGGTTTCAAAAGTTTTGGAATATTATTCAAGATAAAATAATTAAATAATTCCGATCCAGCTTCGTCGAGCTAAACTAGACCAACCTGGACGGTTATAAATAAAAAGTATGCAAAAATTTTCACTGCCACAGTCACCAAAGATCGTAAAAAAAGAAGGAAATTTGGCGGTCATAGAAGTTGATTCGCTTTACCCTGGCTATGGCACTACTTTAGGTAATGCTTTGCGCAGGGTGCTTTTGTCTTCCATTCCAGGAGCTGCCATTACTACTGTAAAAATAACAGGGGTGGACCATGAATTTTCTACAATTCCCAATGTGATGGAAGATGTTATCCATATTCTTTTAAACTTAAAACAAGTAAGATTTAAGCTTTTTAAAGAAGAAGCTATAACAATAAAATTATCTGTTAAAGGCGAAAGGAAAGTTACGGCGGGAGACTTTCAAAAAGTTGGCGGTGAAGTGGAAATTGTAAATACCGAGGCTTACATAGCTACATTGACCGACAAAAAAGCTACCTTAGAAATCGAAGCCGAAATTACACCGGGCATAGGTTACGAGCCAATAGAACGACGCAAGAAAGATAAAATAGCCATCGGCAGTATTGCCCTTGATGCTATTTATACTCCGGTTAGAAGGGTTAAATTTAGTGCCGAGAATATGCGTGTAGGCGATAGAACTGATTTTAATAAATTAATTTTTGAAATTGAAACAGATGGCTCCATAAGGCCAGAAGAAGCTTTTAAGAAAGCTGTAGATATTTTGGATGAACATATTAAAATTTTGGGTGAGATAGAAATTACGGAAGAAGAGGTAACGAAGAAACCAGCTAAAAAGTCTAAGAAAGCAGAATAAGTCCGATTGGACTGATAGGTCTTATAAGATTTATGCGACACGTATCTAAGAAAGGTAGAAAATTTGGCAGGGTAAAGAAAGTAAGAAAGGCTTTGCTTAAAAGCCTGTGCTTAGCTTTAATTTTAAGAGGCAGAATAAAAACAACCGAAGCCAAAGCTAAAGAATTAGGCACAGTTATTTCTCCGTTTGTTACGAAAGCCAAAAAAGGTGGTTTGGCTAATATAAAACTTATTGCCAAGTTTTTGTCGGAACAGGCTGTTAATAAATTGGTTAAAGAAATTGGTCCAAAGTATAAAGATAGAAACGGTGGCTATACCAGAATAATCAAACTAGGAGAAGTTAGAAAAGATGGCGCTAGGATGTGCCTTATAGAATTCGTTTAACGCGACACCAATATACGAATGCACGCGAATACACGAATATGAATACAAATAAAGAATATAAATTTGATGCCAAAGGGGAAATACTCGGTCGGCTCGCGACTCAAGTGGCTGTGGTTTTGCGCGGCAAAGACAGTGCCGATTTTTCGCTTAATAGGCCAGATCTTAATCGCAAAGTAACTGTTTATAATACCGACAAGTTGAAATTTACTGGCAATAAATTAGAAGATAAAAAATATCATGTTTATTCTGGTTATCCCAGCGGCATAAGAACAAGAACCTTAGAGGAACAAATGGACAGAGATTCCAGAGAGGTTTTTAAAATGGCGGTTTATGGCATGTTGCCTAAAAATAGATTACGAAATAAGTTTATGGCTAACTTGAAGTTGTTAAAAGGAGGTTTAAAAGGCGAGTAAAATAATATGGCTACTAAAACTCAAATTAAAAAAAAGGAAGTGTTGTTACCAGTTCAAGAAGTAATTGCCGAAGAAAAAGAAGAGGCCACTGTTTTTAATACCGATAAAAAAGATTCTAAAAAATATTTTGAGGCAGTTGGGCGCAGGAAAAGATCTATCGCTAGAGTTAGAATTTTTACAACTAACCCTAAAGAATCCGCTGCGCAGGGTGGTTTTGTGGTTAATGGCAAAACATTAAAAGATTATTTTGGCAGCACGCCGGCTTTTGTAGAAATGGCTTTGGAATCTTTAAACCGTTTAAAAGCTGCCGATCATTTTAAGGTTTCGGTTAAAGTGAATGGTGGGGGCACAAATTCGCAGGCCGAGTCTATTCGTTTAGGTATTGCCCGAGCTCTGGTTAAATTTGATTTAAACTTTAGAAAGAAACTTAAAAAATCTGGAATGTTGCGCCGTGATCCACGCGAAAAAGAACGCCGCAAGTATGGTTTGAAAAAAGCAAGACGAGCTCCGCAATTCTCGAAGCGTTAATTTTCAGATACATCAAAAACAGCCACGTCAAACGTGGCTGTTTTTAGGTTGCCTTGACGTAAATTAAATATGCGTGTATACTCGTTCAGAGCAGATTTTTAACGGATTGTTCCTTAACTAAGGAGGGTTTAATTATGATGTTGCACCGAGTTCTTCCTAATGGCACTAAAATATGGTGCCCTGTGTTTCTCGCTCATGAGCGGGGAGTATGTTTTCACGAAGATCTGATAAGGTCAGAACTCAAAAAAGAAAAAGGCGGAGTTACTTTATTTTATGCAGTTTTTTCGCCTTGGTATTGGTCAAGTAAGTACTGGGTATCGGAGAAGAAATTAGGAGAAGAGCAATTTTCTTTTCCTTGTGTATGTAAGGGTTTAATACCAGAAAAGTGGACATATTTCAGAGTTATTGGAAAAGGGAGTGAGTTTTTGTTACCAGATTTCAGAATAGTAGAAGCATTTGCTGGTCCAGAAAGCGAGGTTGTTCGGAGGCACTACGACTATAATAGACTGCCTCATACCAAAATTCCGGAGATTTGATATATATTCCAGATCAAATTTTACAGAGTCCCACAGTAAAAAACTCAAAGAGCAACAGAGATGTTGCTCTTTTTAATTCCATATAGGAAACCCCGCACTCTGTGCGGGGAGGAGTTTAATTATTTATATTTATATTAGAGATTTATTATTAAAACTTCCCCTCAACAACTTTCACAGTAGAGTTTTCCAGAATATATAGCCTAGATTCTTTCGGTAGATAAACGGTTTTATTAATTTTATTTTCTGGCCAGGAGGCGATGTTTACATTGGAACGAGTGTCTATTTCGGCAGTTTTAAGAGACTCTACTTCGTTAAATAAAACATATTCGCCAAAGTGGTGCCAATAGATTTCATTATCGATATTTCCCGTATTCTCGTTATTTACATATATAACTTCTTGATTATTTGCCTTGCGGGGCTGTCCCTTGGTTGTTTCTTTTAACCAAATAACGCCTAAATTTTTTCCACCAAGATCTCTGTAAACCGCTTTATCACCTTCGGGTGAAAAATATATTGTGTTAGGGTTTTCAAATTTGGTTTCGCCCAAAGCCGAAATATTTTGCACAGCCGAATCCATTAGTAAAAGAATATTCGGGTTTTTAATGGCGATTATTTTATTTTCAAAAACGTCAAAATTTTCTATACCGCTAAAATTAAGATCGGTTACTGTTTCTTCTTTTATATCTAATAAAATTAGTTTGTCGTCTATTAAAGCGATTATGCCATTTTCACCAAACCATTTTAGTTTTGTGGCTGCAAATTTAGTAGGCAAGGGCGTGGGGCTGGGGTTTTTAAGCACAAGTTTTTTTTCGTATAAGGTAGTTAGATTGGTAAATGAATCATTAGAGGAATCGTAAATATACCAATTTTTAATAGCTTTGGCGGTTTCTCTCAAAATAATTAATTTTTGTGAATCTTTAGACCAGCCTTTATTATTTTCTAAAAAACTTACGCTTTTGTTTTTTAATTTATCGGGGAATTTTAATTCGGTTGAAGTGGCGTTTATATTGGTCAGGTCGCGCACCAAAACCTTAGCCGTATTTATTTTTACAGCAATATTTTTTTCGTTAACAGAAATTGTAAAGTCATTCAAACCTGATGTTTCTGGCCAAACTATTTGGTTTTGTAATTGTTTGGGGAAAAGTACTATATTTTCGGTATTTGTTACCAAGCCCGGAGTTACTTGAAATTCTTTTTCCCAAGTTTGAAAACTATCTTTAGAAACGCTGACTCTGTATTTTTTTGAAGGCAAAAGATTCTTTATTAAAGCCGATCCATTTTTATTGTAAACTTTGCCGTTATAGGTAATTTCTGTTTCTTTTGGGTAGACCGATTCAACATATATGGCGCCCGAAAGTACAAATTTGTTGCTGGAAAAATCCCAGCGGTAGCCCCGGGCATACATAAGCAAAACAGAGCCTGCGGCTAAGAATATAACCACGGCCATGCTAAGCAAAATTCGTCTGGTTTTTATAGTCATTTTAACGACTTTAAATTAGCATACTTTGATTAGTTTGAAAAATGGTTTTAGGATGTTAGTATAAAGTCGGCAGAAAATTATAAATACTAAGCACTAAATTCTAAACAAATCACAATGTTCAAAATTCCAAATTATAATTTAATATTTAGATATTGTTTCGAATTTAGATATTAGAATTTCGTAATTTATACTATTATGGCCATAAAAATAGGCATAGATTTAGGCACAGCCAATATTTTGGTATTTGTTCCGTCAAAAGGAGTGGTTATTAACGAGCCTTCAGTGGTAGCGGTTTCTTTAGATGAAAATAAAATTATGGCGGTGGGGCACGAAGCCAAAGAAATGATTGGCCGCACCCACGATAGTATTATGGCGGTGCGTCCGGTTAGAGATGGGGTTATAGCCGATTACCGCATAACCGAGGCGATGATTCGTCATTTTATTAAAAAAATAACAGGCAAGTTTAGTTTTTTTAGGCCAGAAGTTATGGTGGCGGTTCCGGCTGGTGTCACATCAACCGAAAGGCGCGCTGTTATAGAAGCTACCTTAAAAGCGGGCGCCAAAGCAGCTTACGTGGTTAAGGAACCGATTCTGGCCGCTTTAGGCGCTGGCATACCTATAAACGAGGCTTCGGGTAATATGATAATAGATATAGGCGGAGGCACTACGGAGGTGGCTGTAATATCTTTAGGCGGGATTGTGGCGTGGGCTTCGGCTCGGGTGGGTGGCAATGCCATAGATACAGCTATTCAAAATTATATTCATAAAGTACATAATTTAGCTGTGGGTGAGCGTACGGCCGAGCAGATTAAAATTGCTATTGGTTCGGCTGTGCCAAAAAAAGAAGAAGAAATATTAGAAATCCGCGGGCGCGATCTAGTGGCAGGCCTGCCTAAAACCATAGAACTTCATTCCAACGAAATTCCTAAAGCTATAAAAGATACATTGGCGGAAATTATAAAAACAGTAAAAATGGTTTTACAGGAAACTCCGCCCGAACTTTCGGCCGATATTATGGATAAAGGTATGATCATTTCCGGCGGTACAGCTTTATTGCGAAATTTAGATAGTTTAATAACTCAAGAAACGGGCGTGCCTTGTTATGTGGCGGATGATCCTATACTTTGTGTGGTTAAAGGTACGGGCATCGCTTTAGAAAACTTGGAATTATATAAAAGAGCGTTATTTGCAAAAAGATAGTTTTTGTTTTAGCAGAAACATTATCTCTCGCAGACGATGTGGAGCCTCTTTATTATATAAATAGTCTTCTCCACAATGCTGCTCAAGATAATATTTCTGCTGATGAATTTTATGTACTCGCGCCAATTAAAATATTTAGATTTAGTTTTAAAAAACAATACTATTCCCCACGCCTTGCTTTTGTATGGTTCTGATTTTGAATACCAAATAAATTTAGCCAAGAATTTTTTGGTTAAAATAAATAAAGCCGAAGATAAAAAACAAATAGAAAAAGAATTTCACCCCGATACTCTTTTTATAAGCAGGGAGGAAGGCAAGAAGGAAATAGGCATAGCTCAAATAAGAAAGCTTAAAGATTTTGCCTCGTTAACCTCTAGCCACTTTAAATATAAAGGCATCTTTATAAAAGAAGCCGAATATTTAAACGAAGAAGCTTGGAATGCGCTTTTAAAAACACTGGAAGAGCCAACGGGTAATACTATTTTTTTTATTCTGGCTAATAATATTAAAAATATACCAAAAACTATTATTTCTAGAGTAGTTAGCCTGCCTTTCTATAACGAGGATATTTTTAATAAAACCCGTAGCCCAAAAGATGATATAATTGTTAGCAAGCTTGGTAATGTTCAAAATCTTACTTTGGCAGAAAGAATTGATTTAGCCGAAGAAATAGCCAAAAAAGAAAATTTCTTTCCAGTGTTAGATATTTGGCTTATTAAATTAAGAGTTGAATTGTTAACTAACGCTAATAAAAAAGATAAAGCCGAATTTATAGAAAATCTGGCCCAGGCAAAAAGTCTTTTAATATCTACAAATGTTAACGCGCGGTTGGTTTTAGAGAATCTATTTTTTAAAATATAGTAAATGGCTGGTTTATTAAAATTTATAATTTTTATTGCCGTATTAGGCTCAATAGCTTTGTTTGTGGGGCAGGTTTATTTTGGCGAATTTTTAAACCCGCAAGGCGGTTTTTTTATTAGCGTGGATAGGGGCACTACCTGGAAAAAGATAGGTGCTTTGGCTACGGGCGGCAGTATAAACAGATTAAATATTTTAGAAATCAAATCTAACCCTAAAGATTCCAGAATTTTATACGCTGCCACTTTAGGCGCTGGAGTTTTAAAAAGTGTCGATGGCGGTGAGGTTTGGTATAAACTTGGAGATAAAAATAATATATTAGCTCCTCGGGCCAGTGTTTTTGCCTTAGCGGCCGATCCACGTTTTCCAAATTATAACAAAGACATTCCCGATAAATTTTATTTGGCGGTGTATCAAAATAAGTCGGGCAAGGTTTTAAAAACCGAAGATGGCGGACTTTCGTTTAAAGAAGTTTATTTGACTTCCCGCGCAAATTTCCCAGTTTTTGATGTGGCGGTGGATCCGCATAATCCCAATATTGTGTGGGTGGCCACGGGCGAGGGCAATTTATTAAAAAGCCAAGATGGCGGCGAAACTTGGAAGTTGCAACAAGAATTTGGCAAGGCCATAAATTATTTGCTTATTAACCCTAGTAGTTCTAGCCAAATGTTGGTTACCACTTTTTCTGGAAGCATATTTACCTCGCCAGATGGTGGCGCAAGTTGGACGGACGATACCGAAGGTCTAAGATCTTTTAAAAATGCTAAATTTATTGAAAAGGTTTTATATAATCCAGCCGATGGCGGAGTTTATTTAACTAGCAAGTTTGGTTTAATAAAGTCTTACGATTTTGGCATAAACTGGCAGGCGGCGGACATTGTTATTGCTAACGACATTTTGCCCGTAACCGATATAGCTTTTGGCGGCAGAAGTTCGCCGAATATTTTTGTTTCAGCTAGCAATTTTATTTATTCTAGCAAAGATGCCGGCAAATTTTGGCAGATACGAAAACTTGGCACTGCTAGGCAAATTAGGACTCTATGGGTTGATCCTAAAAACCCAGATAAAATAATTGCCGGAACCAGCGGTTCTGGCAAGAAATCTAACCAAAGTTCGCTTTTTATACTTCCAAAGTAAAAATCTATCGAAGAAATCTATCGAAGTTCCACTTCGATAGAAAAAAGCCTCTTAAAATGAGGTTTTTTGTATGGCTTTTTGCCCCGCCCTTGAGATTTCAAGAGCGGGGTTGACAAGCCATATTGGACTATGCTATGATAGAGACAGGCTAGAAAAGGATAGTACACTAACAAATACTCTTAACCCTTTAGAAGGGGAAAAAATGAGAAAGGTAATCATGTTTTTCGCGTCGATTCTGACGGCGGGTTTCAGCGTAATGGCGGTGCAGTTTGGTTTCCAGATCGGGAATGATATACGCATCGCCTTGGGGGCTTCATTCAATTCCCATCCAGACCCTGTGCCTATGGGGTTATGGATGATGGTGGGAGTGGGATCCGGTTTCGTTGGTCTGCTGACCGCCAAAGCCATGATGGGAAACAAGAAATAGGCTCTGTGAGCTGGTAACTTCGGCCGCCGCCTCTGGAGAAAACCAAGCGGCGTGTACGAAAGGAGGTGAGAGGAATGCGACGAAGTTGGTAACTTAAACCACACTACGAAAAGGTCTTTTGTCCCCGTTTTTGAACCGATTGAATCAAAAATGGAGAGCCATGGGGAAGCAGATCCTCACCGAGGCGTTCGACTTAATCGAACGCCTCTTTTTATTATCTCTCTGATCCAATTGTTCAACATTGAATGTTGAACAATTAATCTATATAGTAACCATCTAGTTTTTTAATTTTGTTTCGATTATTTTTGATGTAATTTAGATAATCATTTTTACCCCTAAACTGGTTTAGAATTATTTCCGGGTTTAGAAACTTATCCCATCGGTTTTTATTTACATAATCTGGCAGACTTGACCAAAAATATTCGTTTTCCAATTTTTTCCAATTATTTAGTTCTGTTAGATTATTGTGTATATAAGAAGATAAATGTTTGAGATATGTATTTTGAGTTATGTGAACCGTTTGAAATCTTCCACCAAATAAGTGTCCAGTGCGTTTATATTTAGTGTTGAAATATTTTGTATAACTGTTACCTAATCTTTGCCCAAAACTAGAAATTCCTCCATTTTTAATTTCTTTTAATATAAGGTGATAATGATTTGGCATCAGACAGAAACATATCAGTTCAACCTTTTTATTCAAAAGGATGTCGTCAAATGGTTCTTTGTTCAACATTGAATGTTGAACAAGTTTAACAATACGTTGCATATTATCAATATGACCCTTGCCTTGAAATATTAGTAAGAGGGTCATAAATCGCCACTTATCGTTATCGTTTAAAAATATGTTTCTTTTCTCTACACCACGATTATAGATATGATAATATTCGCCTTCGGCCAAAATTGTTTTTCTCATATATCAAAATTATAACATGTTCAACATTGAATGTTGAACATGTGGGGAATAAATCGAGAGGGTTTATAATCTAGACTTTTTTGTGTTATGCTGGTTTTATTGTTATGGAGACGCAAGATTTTAAAAATAAGCTAAAAGAAGCCACCACATTTTTGACGGGCGAACTATCAAAAATACGCAGTAACCGAGCCTCGCCGGCTTTGGTGGAAGATATTTTGGTTGATTATTTTGGCAATAAAACTCCAATAAAAGGTATGGCCAGCATAAGTTCGCTGGATGCCAGAACTTTGGTTGTAGAGCCTTGGGATAAAAGCGCTTTAGAACCGATAGCCAAAGCTATTACTAACGCTAATATTGGCGCTCAACCAATTGCCGACAGTAAAAGTATTAGAATAAGTTTGCCCCAGTTAACTCAAGAACGCAGGCAAGAACTTATAAAGCTTGTTTCTCAAAAATTGGAAGAAGCAAAAATAAGAACTCGTAGGTTGCGGGATGAGGCTGTAAAAAGCGCTCAGCAAGAAAAATCGGAAGATATTAAGTTTAGAAAAAAGGATGAAATAGAAAAGGCGATGAAAGAAAATAATCAGGCGTTGGAAGATTTAAAAAATAAAAAAGAAAAAGAGCTTATGAGTTAATTTCCAATTTCTAATACCTCCTTCGACAGGCTCAGGATCCCGAGCCCAATCGAGGGATAATTTCTAATCAAATCCCAATGTCTAATAACTAAATTCAAAATTAGGCATTTATAAATTAGTCATTGATTCGATATTAGTAATTGGATATTAGACATTTATGACTATCCTAGTATTTTTTATCGTATTATCTGCTTTGGTTTTGGTTCACGAATACGGTCATTACATAACCGCCAAAAAGGCCGGTGCCAAGGTGGAAGAATTTGGCTTTGGCTTTCCGCCAAAGGTTTTTTCTATAAAAAGAGGCGAGACGGTTTTTTCTTTTAATTTAATTCCGTTTGGTGGTTTTGTAAAAATATTTGGTGAATCGGGCGAACACAGAAACGAAGCCGGTAGTTTTTCTTCGCTTAAAATATCCAAAAGAGTTAAGATAGTTTGCGCTGGTGTTTTTATGAATTTAGTTTTGGCCTATGTGCTTTTAAGTTTTGGAAATTTAATGGGCCGGCCGATGGTTTTAGACGAAACCAATAGTGCCAAGGCCACAAATATTAAAATTCAAATTACGGCTCTGGCTGAAAATTCTCCCGCGTCAAACGCAGACATTAAAATGGGCGATGCTATTAGTGGCATAAAATTGTCAGATGGCACCTTAAAAACATTTTCCGAAATTTCGGAATTTAAATCTTTTGTAGAAGGCGAAGCTGGTCAAGAAATAAATTTAGTTTTATTAAGAGGCAAAGAAAATGTAGATATTAAAATAACCCCGCGTGTTAATCCTCCACAAAGTGAAGGCGCTTTGGGCGTGGCTCTGGCCAAAACAGGTTTAGTTAAATCGCCCTGGTATTTATTTTTATGGAGTGGTTTAAAAGATTTAGGTTTTATGGTTTGGGTGATTGGCTCGGCTTTGTTTTTGTTTTTTAAAACCTTACTTATTGAAGGCAGAGTTATGGGTGAAATTACTGGCCCCATTGGCATAGCTTCTTTGACGGGCGAAGCTTACAACATGGGCATGGTTTATTTATTAAATTTAGTAGCCATACTATCTGTTAATTTGGCCATACTAAATATTATGCCTTTTCCAGCGCTGGATGGCGGCAGATTAGTGTTTTTAATAGTAGAAAAAATTAAGGGTTCGCCCTTAAGCCAAAAATTTGAAAATACTGTAAATATAGGAGGGTTTCTTTTGTTGCTCGCGCTAATGTTTTTTGTAACTTGGAAAGATATAGTTAAATTTTTCTGATTTTAAAAAAAGAAGAAATATTCTTCTTTTTTTAAAAAATAGCATGAGTCATGCGATCGCATGGCTCATGCTAAATAAAATTCCGCACCTTTTTAATTAAAAAGGTGCGGGATCATTTTAGGAGTATAACTTATTCCGGAGTTTTGATTGAATCATTATGTTTGTTATCACGTCAGAACTCGGGGATCCTACCTCATTTGGCAAGAGTATATTTCCACCGATTACCGGCAGAACTATATCTATGCCGCCTATTTCCGAGCTGTGCACATGAGGCGCTTTTATTGTTACCTCACAAACATTCCAGATATTTCCAGTTTTACATAATTTACAGAAGATTTCCGATTCAACTGGCCAATTTTCGGGCAGAAGCTTAACTTTTAGGTCTTTGGTATGACTGCGTATCTTTTTTGGTCTTATATACTCTAATTCGATTCTAGTTATGGGCAACCATCCGTCCAGATTGCCTACAAACAGTCTGTCTAACTCAATCAAAAGCCGACACAACTCCAATGTCATTGAGCCTATTACATGCCTAGTGGTAAGCATAACCTCTCCTTTTTATAGGTTTAAAGAACTTTAATAAATTAACACCTAGATAGTTTTTTGTCAAAATAATTGTCAGACATTGAATGGGGTGTTAAAATCTATCAATACTTTTCGCGAATATGGCGAATTGAAAGCGAATATAGCTAATAAAAATTAATTCGCTATATTAGCGTCGATTAGCTATATTAGTGATAACTCTTATGCGTTACTCTCAATCGTTTATAAACACTCGCAGGGATGATCCAAAGGACGAAACAGCTACTAATGCTAGGTTGCTTTTGCGTGGGGGTTTTGTAGACAAGCTTATGGCGGGTTCATACACCTTTTTGCCTTTAGGTTGGCGGGTTTATCAAAAAATAGAACAAATCGTGCGTGAAGAAATGAATGCTATTGGCAGTGCCGAAGTTTTAATGCCATTACTTCATCCTCGCGATGTTTGGAATGAAACCGGCCGTTGGGCAGATCCAAATGTTAAACAGATAATGTATCAGTTTAAATCGGTAGACGAAAAAGAATATGGACTTTCTTTTACACACGAGGAAATATTTTTAGATGTAGTTAGGAAAAATTCTTTAAGCTATAAAAATTTACCGATTAAGCTTTATCACTTTTCTACCAAGTTTAGAAACGAGGCTCGGGCTAAGTCAGGCCTATTGCGCGGGCGGGAGTTTATGATGAAAGATTTATATAGTTTGCATACCACAGGGGAAGATCTAGACAAATTTTACTGGGAAGTTAAAGATGCTTATTTACGAGTGTTTAACAGGGTTGGATTAAAAGATGTTAAGGTGGTTGAAGCTTCGGGCGGTGTGTTTACTTCGGGTCATACACATGAATTTCAGTTAGTAAGCCCAGTAGGTGAAGATAATATTTATTTCTGCAATTCGCCGGCTGGCGAATGTGATTGGGCGCAAAACAAAGAAATTTATACTCACAAGATTGGGGATCCTTGTCCAAAATGCGGTGGACAAGTTGAAGAAGCTAGTTCCGTTGAAATTGGAAATATATTTAGATTTGGCACAGTTTATTCCGAAAAAATGGGGATTAATTTTAAAGATTCCGATGGTAAAGATAAACCGCCATACTTAGGCAGTTATGGTATAGGTATGAGCCGTTTAGTTGGAGTGCTGGCCGAAGTTTTTAACGATGAGGCTGGAATGAAGTGGCCAAAGAGCGTGGCTCCGTTTTTAATTCATTTAGTTTCATTGGGCGATACCAAGAAAGAAGCCGAGAAGCTGTATCAATCTTTAAAGACGTTTGACGTCTTATGGGATGATCGCGAAGAATCGGCCGGTGTAAAGTTGTCGGATGCTGATTTAATTGGTATTCCATATCGGATAATAGTTAGCGATAAAACTTTGGCGCAAGAAAGTGTGGAGGTCAAAAATCGCGCCAGCGAGAAAGTGGAGATGGTTAAACTAAAAGAGTTAGAAAAATTTCTAATCGAACTCCAAATCCTAAGCACTAAACTCTAAACAAATCTCAAATCACAATGCTCCAAATATATTCTGGAAAATTAGAATTTAGAAATTGTTTAGGATTTAGATATTGGAAATTAGAAATTCTGTGTTATGTATTTACTGAATAAATTTTTTGGTCATTTTGCTAAAGATATAGGTGTTGATCTGGGAACAGTCAACACCCTTATTTATGTTAAGGATCGTGGCATTGTGGTTAACGAACCTTCTTTAGTTGCGGTTAATAAAAAAACAGGGCAGGTTTTAGCTATTGGCCGAGAAGCCCAAAAAATGTTGGGCCGAACACCTAATCATATTGTAGCGATTAAACCTTTGGCTAATGGCGTTATTTCTGATTTTGAAGTGACCGAGCAGATGCTTAAGCATTTTTTCCAAAAAGTTCACGGTGAGTCTTTTTATATGGTGCCTCGGCCTCGGGTAGTTATTGGAATTCCATCGGGTGTAACCGAAGTAGAAAAAAGAGCGGTAGAAGAAGCGGCGCGCAATGCCGGCGCTAGAGAAGTTATGTTGATAGAAGAGCCTGTGGCGGCGGCTTTAGGCGCCAGATTGCCTGTTCAGGAAGCTTTGGGCAATATGATTGTAGATATCGGCGGTGGCACCACGGAGGTAGCGGTTATTTCTTTAGGTGGTTTAGTGGCGGGGCGAAGTTTAAGAATAGCGGGCGAAAAACTAAATGAAGATATTATTCAATTGGCGCGCGACGACCACAATTTACTTTTAGGACCTCGTTCGGCCGAAGAGGTAAAAATAGCAGTGGGTAGCGTTATAGATTTAAGTGAAAAACTTGAAACCACTATGCGCGGGCGCGATTTAATAACTGGCTTACCCAAGGAGGTTATTATAACTTCCAAAGACGTTAAAAAAGCTATATTACCATCCGTTAAAACTATTGTGGATATGGTTAGGGAAATTGTAGAAAAGACTCCGCCCGAACTTTTGGGTGATATTATGAAGCGGGGTATAGTTTTAGCGGGCGGCGGCAGTTTACTGCGCGGCATAGATGAATTAATAAACAAGGAAACAGGCATTGCGGTTAAAGTGGCCGATGATCCTTTAACCGCGGTGGCTCGTGGTACGGGTATAGTTTTAGAAGATACAGAAAAATATAGAGAACTTTTAGTCTCAAAGGACTACACTACTGCGCCGAAAGATTAATTATGTCTAGTTGGCAGAAAATTGTTATAACTCTTTTTACGGCGACCATCTTATTTTTTTTAGATAAAGCTGGTTTCTTTAGTTTTTCAGTAAACTTGCTAAACCGATTTGGCGTGGCGCCCATCACCAAATCAGTTTTTTATATAGGTGAAGAAAGCAGTTTTTTATTTAAAAATGTTTTTGGGGTAAGAAATTTAATAAAAGAAAATATTTTTTTAAAAAGTGAAAAGGATTTTTTCAGGGGAGAATATTTTAAAATTTTGCAGTTAAAAGAAGAAAATGATTTTTTGCGAAAAGCTTTAAGTTTGGGCCAGAAAGAATCTAAAAAAATAATCTTGGCCGATACCCTGTCTCTGGATCCGTTTCAAGCCGGAGATTCTTTATTAGTAAACAAAGGCGCTAAAGATGGTGTTAAGGTTGGCAACTCGGTTATTCTTTCGGGAAATATTTTGGTGGGGCGTGTTAAAGAAGCTCTGGCTAAAGAAAGTCGAATTATTTTAATAACATCGGCCCAAAGCAAGGTTACGGCTGTTTCGGAAGATGGTGGAGCCAAGGGTGTGATAACGGGTTCGGCCAGCGGAGCTCTCAATTTAGATTTAGTATTAAAAGAATCAGAATTAAGGAGCGGACAAGTTCTTTTGAGTTCCGGGCTTGATGGTTTTTTTGAAAGAGGTTTTTTAGTAGGAGAAGTTACCAAGGTCAGTAGCAGTGATTCTGCTCCTTTTAAAAAAGCTTTAGTGCGACCCTTTTTTAATACCAAGGATTTAAAACAGGTTTTTATAGTTATTTCCGAATAGTTGCTTATTTATATTTTTTCCTGCTAAGATTTCTAAATAATTAAAATATTTCATTAATATGGAACCACAACAAGAAACAAACAACACATCTCCTTTAAAAAGTTCTTTATCTATTCCCATATCTATTGTAGTAGCCGGTCTTTTGGTGGCTGGCGCGGTTTGGTTTAGGGGTACGGGTAATGTTGATACTACAGCCCAAATTGGCGCAAAACCGGTTAAAGTTGAATTAGGCAATTTGCCTGTATTGGGAGACGAAAAAGCCAAGATAACTATTATTGAATTTGCCGATTATCAGTGCCCTTTTTGCGGATTCTTTTTTAAGGATGTAGAACCCATATTACGCGAACAATATATAAAGAATGGCCAAGCCAAGATGCAATGGCGCGATTTCGCTTTTTTGGGTCCAGAATCTTTTTGGGCGGCTGAAGCGGCTAGATGCGCTAACGATCAAGGCAAGTTTTGGCAATATCACGACCTATTATTAAATAGGCAAAAAGGCGAAAACGAGGGCGCTTTTAGTAAAGAAAATTTAAAAAAATTTGCGAGCGAGTTAGGTTTTAACAGCGAGGAATTTGATTCTTGTTTGGATACTGGAAAATATACCCAAGCCGTTAAAGATGATACAGATTATGGTCGTTCAGTTGGTGTTTCTGGTACGCCAGCAACGTTTATAAATGGAGAGTTAGTTGTGGGGGTGGATAGATCAAACCCATTTGCTCAGTTTAAGGTTGCTATAGATAAATATTTAAAATAATTTAGTGAGCAGAAAAAGAATCACAATTTTAGTAATAGTTTTATTAACCGGCCTAGGTATTTTTTGGTTTATCAAATCACCTTCAGAAAAACCAGGCGAAGCTGTACCTATTCAACCTAACGAAGTTATAAAACCGGGCGAACCTTTACCGGGAATATATCTTACCAGCCCGCCTGTTTCTGGTTGGCATTATGCCGATAAAGCTAACTGGGGGGTTTATACCGAGGAATTGCCGGATCAAACTTTAATAGCTAACTTGGTGGCTGGCGGTGTTTGGATTTCTTATCACCCTGATGCCCCGCCAGAAATTATTGATAGTTTAAAAAATATTGTGGCCAAATACAAAACAGGTGTGGTTTTGACCCCAAGAACGAACAACGACAAGCTTATTGCTTTAACAGCTTGGGGTAGGTTAGATAAATTTGATTATTACGACGAAGCCAGAATTTTAAAGTTTATAAAAGTGTACAAATAATTTTGTTCTTTAAAACAAAAAGAAAGAAGGCAGGCCATGTCTCTATTGCTGGACATTTCTACTGTTACAAAAATATCTAGAGAATATACTGGCGTGATCATTATTAATTTTCCGGAGATGGATATAGTTAATAGGGTTTTTACTTTTATAGCAAATACTCCAGAAGATGCTCCGCCAGGAGCAGTTATTTTTAAAGACTCATTACCTCTTATTTTTTTTCAACTAAAAGAGAATGTCTTTGTTTGGGAATCTGAAGTTAATTATGGCGCACGCACCGATTTTATTTCTGGATTCTTTTTTGAAGCGATTAAGCTTGGTGTTATGAGTATAGTTGATTTTGTTAGACAGAATCAGACCCTACTTTTAGGTTATACGGCAAAGATAAATCTTCCAGTATCAAGATCTGTGATTTGGGAAGTAGAAAATCAATCAGAGGCTTTGCACGGAGTCATCTGCCTAGTTTGTGGTAAAGAAAAATGGTTAGAAAAAATATAAAATCCCGCTTGGCGTTTTTGCCTAAGCGGGATTTGTTTTTGGCTCCGCGGGTTGGATTCGAACCAACGACCTCCTAGTTATCAGCTAGGCACTCTAACCGGCCGGGGCTTGCGGCCCTTAAGTCAGCACTCTGAGTTACCGCGGAACACGATTGGTGGGCGTGACTGGATTTCCTGACACCAGCTTCAATCGGATTTCTCCAACTGTCCAGAGGAGTCCTTTCAGCCGCACGCCCATTAAATTTTGGTGCCGGGGAGCCGGGTTTGAACCGACACAGTCTGATCCACAGTCAGCCGCTCTGACCAATTGAGCTACCCCCGACACTTATTTATCATGAAGAACTTTATCATGAAGAACAGTAAAAATCAGTCTAAACCATAGCCAATCCTGTGTCAAACCCTAGGCCTAAAAAGGACCGCCCTTCCGATAAATACCCTAAGGAATTATAATTATTGAATGCAACGTAAATTCACTTTCTCTGTAGGGGAATATTATCATATCTACAATCGAGGTGTGGATAAGAGGACTATATTTGAATCTACAGGCGAATATAGACGTTTTTTGATGCTCCTTTATCTTTGTAATAACAATGACCGTGTAGATATCAATGAGCTTCTTTTGGAAGGGCGGTCCTTCCCAGATATTTTTGATGTAAATACTGGCGATGATATTACTGCTTTAGGCGCACATGTATTAATGCCGAATCATTTCCATTTACTTGCAAGAGAAACTGTAGAAGGTGGACTCTCTAAATTTATGGGAAAAGTATCCACCGGTTATTCCATGTATTTCAATAAAAGACATGATCGTAGCGGTTCTTTATTTCAGGGAAGGTTTCAAGCAAAACATATTGAAAGAGATGAATATCTGAAATATATTTTTGCCTATACACACTTAAATTCTATTAAGTTGATTGAACCTAACTGGAAAGAAACTGGTATTAAAAATAAATTAGCGGCCCAAAATTTTTTAAATGGTTATAATTATTCCAGTTATCTTGATTATGTAGGTGTTCAAAGATTAGAGCAAAAAATTATCAACAAAAAAGCTTTTCCAGATTATTTCGACGGTGTAAAGGACTTTGATGATTTTATTCTTGATTGGCTTTCCTATAAAGATTGCCAAAAATAGCAGGAAATCTATCGGAAGGACCGCCCTTCCTGAAAAACGTTGTTGTTATTTGGCTTTTTTGTATGTTATTATTTTCTAGTAATAGATTAAACCTAATGCCTGCTGAAAAAGAAAAGGAGGATATTAAAAATCTTAAAAAATCTCAAGTAAAAAAGCCAAAAAGAACAACTTCTTGGCTCCATTTAGAATCAAGCGTTAAAAGAAGCGTAGTGGGCGTTCTTTTGCTGGCTGTGGCTTTGGTAACTACCTTAGCTTTCTTTGGCTTGTCGGGATCTTTTTCCGAAGCCATTACAGCCGGTGCCGATTATATGTTTGGTTCCGGTAGTTTCTTTGTGCCTTTAACGATGTTTTTAATGTCGTTTTTTATTTTAACTTCCGACAAGAAAAAAATATTAGGTTCCACTATAATCGGGGGCAGTGTTCTAATTTTAAGTTTTTTGGGCTTGATGGAAATATTTTCGCAAAATCAGGCTGGCGGTAAAATGGGTTATTATTTTGGCTGGCCGTTTAGGCAGATGTTTGGTTTTTGGGGTTCTTTAATATTTTTTGTGGCGTTTTTCTTTTCGGCTATGTTGATTGTTTTTCGTTTGCCTTTGAAAGATCAAATAAAAGAAAAATTTGTTTTTAAGGCGGACGAAAATGGCGAAATGATTCCAGAAAAAAAATTAGTTTTAGAAAAAGGTTTAGTAACTAAAATTGCAACGTTAGCCAGCAAAGCTAAACTACCTCAAACCGCTAAAAAAGTTGAAGCGCCCAAACCGGCTGAAGACACTGTCACTATAAATTCTCCTCAAGGTACGTCAGTAATGGCCAAGTCAGATGAGGTTTCAAAAAAGAAACAAGAAAATATGGCGAGCGGATTTAGTGTGTTGCCACTTTCCGTTAACTATAAATTTCCACCATTAGATTTATTAGAAGACGAAGGCTCTATGCCGGTGACGGGCGACATTAAGGGCAATGCCATAATTATTCAGAAAACTTTAGAGAATTTTAATATTCCGGTAGAAATGTCGGAAGTTAATATTGGCCCTGCGGTAACCCAGTTTACTTTAAAACCAGCCACTGGAGTCAAACTGGCTAGCATATTAGCTTTGCAAAAAGATTTATCTTTAGCCCTAGGCGGAGAATCTTTAAGAATAGAAGCGCCGATTCCGGGAAAATCTTTAGTGGGCATAGAAATACCCAATCAAAAATCTATGGTGGTGCGTTTAAAAGCTTTGCTTCAGGGTTTTGAGGCTTCGGAGCATAAAAACTTTTTAAATATTGGTTTAGGCAAAGATGTTTCTGGCCGGTCGATGTGGTCGGCTTTAACCAGAATGCCTCATCTGCTTATTGCGGGCGCCACGGGTTCGGGTAAAAGCGTAGCCATAAATTCGTTAATTGTTAATTTGCTGTATCAACATTCGCCAGAAATTTTACGCTTTATAATGATTGATCCTAAAAGAGTTGAATTAACTTTGTATAATGGTATTCCGCATCTTTTAACCCCAGTTATAGTAGAGCCTAAAAAAGCGGTGTCGGCTTTAAAATGGGCGACTTCAGAAATGGAAAGAAGATATAGCCTGCTTTCCGAAAAAAAAGTTAGAGATATTGGCGGTTTTAATTCTCAAGTTGATGCTAAAAAAGGCGACGATTTAATGCCTTATTTGGTTATCATTATAGATGAACTGGCCGACTTAATGTCTACTTACGGGCGTGAAATAGAAGCTACAGTAGTGCGTTTAGCGCAGATGGCGCGGGCGGTGGGCATACATTTGGTTTTAGCCACACAGCGGCCCTCGGTAGAAGTTATTACGGGTTTAATTAAAGCTAACATTACCACGCGCATAGCTTTTGCGGTGGCTTCGCAAATAGATTCACGGACAATTATAGATTCGGCTGGCGCCGAAAAACTTTTAGGCATGGGCGATATGCTTTTTGTAACTTCTGATTCGCCCAAGCCCAAACGTATTCAAGGCACTTTTGTTTCGGAAAAAGAAGTTAAAAAAGTTGTTTCGTTTATAAGATCTAATCTACCCGAAGACGCGCCTGATGCTAATCCAGAAGAAGCGCTTGGTTTGGAAAAAGCTGTCTCAGATCATAGACCAATACTTACCGGTGTAAGTTTTGATAAAATGGATTCTAGTGACGAAGATGAACTTTTACTCCAAGCCAAAGAAGCTATTATGCAGGCTGGTAAAGCTTCGGCTTCTTTACTCCAGAGACGATTAAGAGTCGGCTACGCCCGCGCCGCAAGATTACTCGATATTCTAGAAGCTCAAGGCATGATTGGTCCCGGTGAAGGGGCTAAACCTAGAGAGGTTTTAGTAAAATCAGAAGTTCCACCAGAAGCTATAGATATACACACAGAAGAGGAAAACAAAGAAAATTTTTCCTAATAGTTTTTTAAAACCACTCTGAGTCTAATCGAAGAGTGGTTTTTTATTGTTAACAACCACCCCTCGATCGGGCAAAAAGTGTTAACAATATATTTGAAAAGTTTATAAGGTTTATCTTGATACTTAGTCTCTGTGATGCTAGTCTGATCTTATAGTTTCTCGATAATTTTTAATTTTTATATTTAAATTTTAATTTTGTAACGTGCCCATCGCTTATACCAAAGACAATCTTAAACTAAATGATTATCTTACAGAACGTAGGCTGTTTTTAAAAATTCGCTTTGGCGATTTAGTAGCCAGGACCGGTATTCCGGCCAAGCACTTAAAAAAAATTGAAAAAGGCGAGTGGTGCGATTTGCCTTCGGGAGTTTATGTAAAAGGTTTTTTAAAAAAATATGCTCAAGTGGTGGGTCTAGACGAAAACGAGCTAGCTTTGCGTTATGAAAACGAGTGGCAGCAAATTTGCTATGTTGATTTGCCTAAACCAAAAAATAAAATATTAAACCGCCTAAATTTCTTAAAACAAGTTTCTTTTAGATGGCTTGTTTTGGGTACTGTCGGTGTTTTTGTGCTATTTTATATTGGCTGGCAGTTTAAAGTTATTCTAGAAAAACCAGATTTAAATTTGAACTATCCTACTGAAAGCGATACTATTGTGGATAATCCCAAGCTAGAATTTAAGGGTAAGGTTTCGCGGGATTCGGTTTTAACAATAAATAATGAAACGATTTTTGCGGGTGAAGACGGCTCGTTCGTTAAAGAGATAGAGTTGCTCAATGGTATTAATACATTCGAAATAAAAGCAGTTAGCAGATTTGGAAAAGAAAATAAAGAAATTAAACGCGTAACTTATAATCCTTAAAAATAAAATTCGAAGCACGAAATCAGAAATTCGAAACCCGCCTCTGTTAAAACTACGGCGGGCAAGCAAATCCAAATAAGTGATATTGCTGTGCCCTACGAAGCTTTAGCGAAGTAGGGTTTCGGATTTCGATATTCGAATTTCGAAATTTAGTAAGTATGGCTAAAAAAATAACTCAAGAGGAAAATATTTCAGTAAAATCATCAATTAAAGGTTTGCAGGAAACAGTCAAAGAAATTAGAGAGCGTTTTGGCGAGGGTGCCATAATGGCTTTGGGCGACGCGCCTAAAGTAGATGTGGAAGCCATACCAACTGGTTCCATATCTTTAGATTTAGCATTAGGTGTAGGTGGCATACCCAAAGGCAGAATAGTAGAAATTTATGGCCCTGAAAGTTCTGGCAAAACAACTTTAACTTTGCACATAGTGGCCGAAGCCCAAAAGCGCGGCAGTTTAACAGCTTTCGTGGATGCGGAACATGCGCTTGATCCAGACTACGCCAAAAAAATTGGGGTTAATACAGATAACCTTTTGATTTCACAGCCGGATAATGGTGAGCAGGCTCTGGATATAGTAGAGGCTTTAGTAAAATCGGGCAGAGTAGGCGTGGTGGTGGTAGATTCGGTGGCGGCTTTAACGCCACAAGCCGAAATAGATGGCGAGATGGGCGATATGCAGATGGGTTTGCAAGCCAGGTTAATGTCTAAAGCACTACGCAAGCTTACGAACATTGCGGCTAAAAGCGGTACCACTGTTATATTTACAAACCAAATTCGTATGAAGCTTGGTGTTATGTTTGGCAACCCCGAAACCACGCCGGGCGGCAACGCTTTAAAGTTTTTTTCTTCTATAAGAATGGATATTCGCCGTATTGCTCAATTAAAAAGTAAAGAAGAAATTGTGGGCAACCGCGTGCGCGTGAAAGTAGTAAAAAATAAAGTGGCAGCGCCGTTTAGGCAGGCCGAATTTGACCTTATGTATAATCAAGGTATTGCTTCTTTAGCCGACATTTTGCATACCGGCGTTCGCTTGGGCGTTTTAGATAAATCTGGTTCGTGGTATCAATATGCTGGGCAAAAAATAGGGCAAGGCACCGAAGCCTCGGTAGCTTATTTAAAAGAAAATATTAAAATCTCGAGTGAAATAGTGGAAGAAATAAAAAAGAAGTCTATAGAAACTCAAATAGCCTAAAGCAAAAAAGCTCCGAGAATAATCAGGGCTTTTGACTATAGCTTGATTTTATTTTAAGATGCAGGCATTGTTTCCAAAGATAGTTCTTTAATAAAAGGAGGTTAATATGTCTCGTGGGGACGATCCAATTGAGGGTGTTTTTGATGGTAATTCTGATCTTCTTCATATATATTTTCGTGATATAGAAAACTCTGGAGGTCTTCCAGCGGAAAGGGAACAAGAACTTGCCAAGCTTATAAAGCTTGGAGATGAAGAGGCTTTAAACGAACTAATTAAGAATAATCTTCGTTTTGTGGTGGATGTGGCCAAGAAATATATTAACAAGGGTTTGCCTCTTAGCGATCTAATTCAAGCTGGTAATAGCGGTTTGATTACAGCTGCTCAAAGGTTTGACGGTAACAAAGGCTTTAAGTTTATTTCTTACGCAGTTTGGTGGATAAGGCAAGGAATTCTCCAAACTCTTGCGGAGCATGCGCGCATTGTTCGTTTGCCGTTAAATAAGATTGGTGAATTAGACAGATTAAATAAACTTGAAGCGAGTTTGGTTCAGGTATTAGGTCGGATTCCTAAAATAGAAGAAATTCTTTCGGAAAGCGAACTAAAAACTAAAGAAGATATAGATGACCTAAGAGAAATATCACAGAAACCCATTTCTCTAAATTACGAAGTAAATGATGATGGCAACATGACTTTTTTGGATAACCTGATAGATGATGACCCTTTGCCAGATGAAAGTATTGAAATTAAGGAGAGAAGCCATGCCATTCTTGTTGCTGTAAGAGAGTGTTTAAACGACAGAGAATATTATATAATAAAACGTTATCATGGTTTGGACGGCGCCGAGCCTCAAACTTTGGAAAAAATAGGCGAAAATATAAATCTGACAAGGGAAAGAATTCGGCAACTAAAAGAACGTGCTTTAGGTAAACTTCGATCTCATTTTGCTAGAAATAAATTAGAAGTTCTTTTTTAATCTCGTGTAAACAAATCCCGCACCTTTTTAACTAAAAAAGATGCGGGATTTTACTTATTAAGCTTACCTTTTATGTTGCGTAAACGGCAGTAAGCCGGCGATGCGAGCCCGCTTAATGGCATTAGCCACTCGGCGTTGGTGCTTAGAACAGTTGCCGGTACGAGTTCTAGAAGCGATTTTATATTGATGGGTTAAAAAACTTTTAAGCCCAGCCGCTTCTTTAAAATCCACAACGTCAATATCGTTGGTGCAAAAATAGCACTGTTTTTTTTCTACCTTTTGTTTTTTGGTATGTGGTTTATACATTTAGATTTTTAGAGTGTAGAAAGCAGATTATAGTCAGAGAAAATCTTTGACCCCCACATTCTCTACCTACCATCTTCTACTTTCCAGTATCCAGTTTAAAATGGTATATCCGAAATATCAACTTCTTCCGCATCCTGTTCTATTATAGGTATATTTTCTTCCCGCGCATTCTGCGAGGCGGCTTTTTGGTTTTGTCCTTGTGGTTTATTGGCTACGGGAGTATCTGGCCTATTAGATGTAAAACTTGCTCCGCTTGTTTCGCCAGCTGTTTTTGGCCCTAATTGAATGCCTTCGGCGACGATTTCGGTTCTATATTTTTTTGTGCCATCTGGCGCATCCCAACTGCGGTTTTGGATTCTGCCTTCCACCAAAACCATTTTGCCTTTGTTAAGATATTTAGCGCAGATGTCGGCCATTTTGCCAAATACAACAACATTATGAAATTGGGTGTCTTGTTGTTTTTGCCCGTTTTTATCATTCCAAACTCTATTGGTGGCTACCGCAAAACTGGCCACGCTTCCGCCCGATGGCAGAGAACGCACCTCGGGGTCTCGGGTTAAATTGCCCAGGACAAATATTTTGTTAAGATTCATTTTTAGCTTTTAGCTTTTAGCTTTTAGCTTTCTAGGAATTTTCTAGGAAGCTAACGATCTAATAAGCTAATCTTGCTATTTAAGTAATTCTTCTATTTTTTTATCAACTTCTTCTGTATTAATTTCTACCGGCGGTTCTTTTTGTACAACTATCGGAGCAGTTTCTAAAACAGGTAATTGTCTTCTTTCGGTTCTGTATGGGCGTGCTTCAAAAACAGGCAAGGGTTTTGTTTTCTTTAACATTTTTTCTGATTTAGCTAAAAGCAGGTAGCGCAAAATATTTTCGCTGTGGCGTAATTTAATTTCAATTTCTGGAGGAAAAACACTTTCTTCTGCGCCGGAAAGTTCCAGATCTACGGTATGACCTTGAATACAGTGCTTTATAGGGTACGGCAAATATTCTCCCAATTTTATTTTAGAAAATGTGATTCCAAAACCGCCTTTAGCCATGGCCTCGGTTGTTTCGGAAACAAATTTATTGAGACCATCTTCGTTTAAAGATGGTTTTAAAACAGTATATAGTTCGTATAGTTTCATTGACGAGAGTTTATCAGTTTTGTTGAGTATAGTCAATAAAAATGAGTGATTTCAACCCCACCCTTGAGATTTTAAGGGTGGCTCTTGACAAGAGTTATGATATAGACTATACTTATAAACATAATTGTTCTTAATATAGGCGGCGACGGCCTATGACGGTCGCGATTCAGGGGTTTTTCAATAAGGAGGTTTTTGCTATGAGTGCCAAGACGAACAAGATAGTTCGCCAGGCGGATGTTGCGAACGAGCGCAAGCAGTTCGTGCATATGCGCCAGACGGCCATCGGAAAAGAGGAGGTCATGGTCCTGAGAGACGAAGAGACTGGAGGGTACGGTGTTCTTTGTCCGGGAGATAAGATTTTGACTTTCCTCTACACTCAGGCGAAAGCCAGTGGAATGGTTCTCGCTCCCGGCCAGATCTTCCGCTACAAGGAAGGAAGTGGTGGTCACCAGCTCGAGTGCTGGATTACGTGCTACCTCGATCATAACGGCTGTGCGCGGTATAGCCGTGATGATGCCACGCAAAAAGCGCGGAGAGAGCGGATCCAAGACGAGAGCATGGAAATGGCGGGACTCAAGAGGCATGGTCTCGGCGACGACGCCATCAAGACGCTCAAGATGGCAACCCGCGTGGGGTTAATACTCCCCTCCGTCGTCTGGCTCGCGAATGCGCTCCAGATGCAGGGCGGAGGAAGTGTGGTGAGGAATCTTCTCACTTTCGTCTTCAAAGGCGCGGGGAAATTCGTGGAAGAGGACTTTCGCAGTGTTCTCGACCACATCGGTTTCGAGCCTCCGACCGAAACCGGTAGGGACTTCGTCTCCGTGTGTTTCGGAGTGAAAGCCCTGCTGGTGAACATCAACTTCGGTGGGATCGGGGTTGTCAAAGGCCTCGTCGACAGCAATACCACTGCCGAGGTGGTCGAAGACCTCGCTGAAGGCGAGATCGGGGTTGATGGTGATCCCGTCGGCAATGGCCATCTCGAAGCAGAAGAAGAGGCCGAGTTGGTCGGCACCAACTGAACAAGAAGTAAGTAGTACCTAGAGAGGTTTCTAAACAGGAGCCTCTCTTTTATTTATTCAACACTAAGTGTTGAATAAATACCCTGAACAGAGTCTGCGAGTTGAAAGGGATTATCATGTACCTCAATGTTAAACACTGGATGTTTAACATAAGAGAGTGCTTGATTAGCTATTTATGTCAAATTAGACTTCCTAATTCCCGATTTCTGATACATAATTCCAGCATGACCTCTCAAGTTGAAGACATAAAAAGTCGTTTAGATATTGCCGAAGTTATTCAGGGCTATTTAAAGTTGCAAAAAGCTGGTGCTAACTGGAAGGGCTCGTGTCCTTTTCATCACGAAAAGACACCTTCGTTTGTGGTAACGCCCGCTCGACAGATTTGGCATTGTTTTGGTTGCGGTGAAGGAGGAGACATTTTTTCTTTTGTGCAAAAAATGGAGGGTTTGGAATTTTACGATGTGTTAAAAATGCTGGCCGAGAAAGCCGGAGTTAAATTAATAAAACGCGATCAAGATGTGCAGTTAGGCTCGCAACGAAAAAGAATTTACGAAGTTTGCGAACTTGCTACAAAGTTTTTTGAACGCCAGTTATTATCTCGCCCAGGTTTAGGGGCAGTAGAATATTTAAAAGAAAGAGGAGTAACTAAAGAATCTTTAACTAACTTTAGAATTGGTTGGGCGCCTGATACTTGGCAATCGTTACATAATTTTTTAAGTTCCGAAGGTTATACCAACGATGAAATAGATAAATCGGGGCTGGCTGTAAAAAGCGAAACCACGCGTGAATATCACGATAGGTTTAGACACCGCATAATGTTTCCTATAGCCGATAGTCAAGGGCAGGTGATTGGCTTTACGGGCAGAATTTTCGAAAAAGTAAAAGGTAAGACTGTGCACGAAGATGCCGGAAAATATGTAAATACTCCAAGCACCATTTTATACGACAAATCGCAAGCGCTTTATGGTTTAGATAAATCTAGAACGTATATTAGAAACGAAGGTTGTATACTTCTCGAAGGCACAATGGATGTGCTTATGTCGCATCAGGCTGGTGTAAAAAATGTGGTGGCTACTTGTGGTACGGCTTTTGGCGGAAGCCACGCGCGCATAATAAAAAGATACACCGAAAAATTAATGTTGGCGTTTGATGCCGATGAAGCGGGGGATAGTGCTTTAAAAAAGGGCGTTAATATGGCGATAGCTTCGGGTTTAAATGTTTCGGTAGTTTCTATTCCTTCGGGCAAAGACACGGCCGATACTGTAAAGGAAAATCCAAAACTTTGGAGTGAATCGGTTTTAAAACCGGTGCCGTATTTAGCGCATATTATAAATAGATCTTTAAAAGATTTTTCTGGAACTTTGGAATCTAAGAAAAATGTTTTAGCCAATGTTTTGCCATTTATAAAAAGTATTATTTCGCCATTAGATAGGGATTATTGGTTGGAAGAACTTTCTCACAAGGCCGGTATAGCTAGAGACGTTTTAAATTTAGAGTTAAGACAGTTAGTTATTCAGGATTTTAATCAAAAACCGCAGGTTCCAAATATTGCTTTATCTAAAGCTATTATTTCTCCCAAAGATTTGCCGGGTTTACGTCAAGAAGAGTATCTGTTATCTTTAATACTAAGATATCCAGACTTAAAAGGCCGCCTTGGCAATGAGGAGCTAGAATTATTCTCCCAGCCAAATTTATTTTCGCTGGCCCAAAGTCTGCTGGCAAATAACGACGCTAAAATTCCGGACTCGGCTGATTCTCGCTTAATTGCTATGAGCGAGCTAATAGCCGATTTTAATATAGATCCGGCAGACGAATTTGCCAGAACTCTTGTTAGTTTAAAAAAACAAAGTTTGCAATCCAAGCTTAAAGTTATTCAAGCCGATATAAAAAAAGCTGAAGCCGATGGCGACAGCCAGGCTTTGAATCTTTTGCTTATAGAGTTTAGTGAACTTACTCAAAAATTATTAAATTTGTAGCTAACTTATGATGTCCGCCTTCGCTCCCTAGGAGCCCTGCCTGCCGGCAGGCAGGTTCGGCAGGTGTTCATATTTTTAGCTGAATTTGCATCCAAATTTAGAAAAATTTATGGCCCGCCTTCGCCCGCATTTATCAAGTAACGATAAAGAACCAAGCAAGGCTACTGCGGACACATATTTTTAACTATTCATTTAATTCATAGAAAAATATGGCAAAAAAAAATAAATCTAAAAAGTCCAAAAGAAAAGTCAAACCAAGAAAGATCTCTAAGAAACGAGTTAAGTTTAAAAAGCGCCGCTCAAAAACTAAAGTTAAGGTGCCAGTTGTGACCGAAGAAAAACTAGCCGATTTAGTTAGGCGTGGCAAAAGCCGGGGTTTTATTACCGAATCGGAAATTATTCAAACTTTTCCCAACATCGAGCAAGATATTTCTGGTTTGGAACATCTTTATCGCCACTTAGAATCTATAAACATAAAGATAATCAGTGCGCAAGAAAGGTTAAATTTGGTACCCGGCAAAGAAAAAACAAAAAAATCAGATTCTCATACAGGTTTAGGGCCATTATTTGATTCGGTTCAAATTTATTTACGCGAAATAGGCAGGGTTCCACTTTTACGCGGTCCAGAGGAAGTTGAACTTGCTAAAAGAATAGAAAAAGGCGATCAAGAAGCTAGGCAAAAATTAACCCAAGCGAATTTGCGCTTGGTGGTTTCGATTGCCAAAAAATACGTGGGTAGGAGTTCGCATTTAACCTTGCTTGATTTAATTCAAGAAGGAAATATTGGTTTAACTAAAGCCGTAGAAAAATTTGATTATACTAAGGGTTATAAATTTTCTACTTATGCTACATGGTGGATTCGCCAAGCAGTCACGAGAGCTCTGGCCGACCAAGCGCGCACTATTCGTATTCCGGTGCATATGGTGGAAACAATTTCTAAATATACTCAAGTTAAAAGAAGACTGCTTCAAGATTTGGGCCGTGAACCTTTAGCCGAAGAAATTGCTCAAGAAATGGATATGGACGTAACCAAAGTTAGGCATATTCAAAAAATTACGCAAGAAGCGGTTTCTTTGGAGTCGCCAGTGGGTGATAGCGATGAAGACAGCACTTTGGGCGAACTTATAGAAGACGAAAAAACTTTATTGCCTTCGCAAGTGGCAGCTCAACAGTTATTGCGCGATCAAATTAAATCTATAATAGACGATCTTTCGCCCCGCGAACAAAAAATATTACAAATGCGTTTTGGTTTGGAAGATGGGGCGACGCATACTTTAGAAGAAGTAGGCAAAGAATTTGGCGTAACTCGCGAACGCATACGTCAAATAGAAGCGAAAGCCTTAGACAAAATACGTGGCCACGAGAGGATTCATAAGTTGAGGGAGTATTAATTAAGAAACTAACTTTCTTAACTCGCAATATTCACAATCTTTTTCACCGCAGAGTTTGTTCCAAAATTTTAAGTTTAAAATTTCATTTGCGCATTTAGTGATAGTTTCTTTAAGTGCTTTTGTTTCTTCGTTAGAAATTTCAAAAACCTCTCTTTTAAAGGCAGGCTTGCCCCGAGCGGCTTGCCCCGAGCCTTGTCGAGCGGAGTCGAGGGGTTCAGTGAAGTCAATTGCACCAGCCAGCATATTATATTTTTTGTTGGGTAACATATCTAAAAGCAATTTGTAGAAAACAAGTTGTCTAAAATAATTACCATCGGCGTTTTTGGTGTTGCCTAAAATTTCGTTTCGGCTTTTGGCGGCTCCAGTTTTGTAATCTACTACTGTAACAGCTGGGCTATTTGGTTTTAGTTCTAAGCGATCTAGTTTTCCGCTTAGTTTTATTTCTTGCGCGCCTAAGTTAAAACTAACTCCTTTAATGTTGTATTCGTTTACTGTTTTTTCGGGCCAAGAATCTTTATAAAAATTATAATAGGCGGTTAAACTTTCTATTCCTTTTTTAAGCAAGGTTTCATGATCCTTCGGTATTAAAGGGTAATTTCGTAAATCTTCTATAAATTTTTCTATTATAAATTTAGAGCCTATTTTTTTATTTTTTTCTTTCTCATCAAAAAAAAGCTGTAAGGCCTTGTGCTTGGCGTTGCCATAAATTAAATAGTTGGCTTGGGCTTTGGGTATGCGAAGCAGATTGTTATAGAAAAAATTCCAGGGGCAGGTTAAATAATTATTTAGCGAGGTAGGCGAGAAGCCACGGCGCAAAAATATATCTACCACAAAAGTTTTTTCATTTGTTTTTGGTGCTTTGTTATTAGAAATTGAAGCTAGTACAATTTTTTTAATTTCTGGATTTTGCTCAATTATATGTTCTTCTTTTAAGGCGGGATCGATTTCGTTTATAAATTGGCTAGGCACTTGCTCTTTGCCGTCAAACGAAGAAGTGGAATAACTTATGTAAGCTTCTTTTTTGGCTCGAGTGATGGCCATATAAAACAATCTGCGCTCATCCTCGTTTTTTTCTATTTTATCAGCATCAAAGCTTGTTTTTATGGGGAGTTTTATATGGCTCATATTTCTTTTATTGCCCCAATGGCCATTGTAGGCGCCTATAATAAATACATAATCAAATTCTAGGCCTTTGGCTCGGTGAGCCGTCATTAAGCGAACATTTGCGGGTAATGTTTTTGTTTTAATTTGAATAGGCAAGTTATGTTCCCTTAAAATTTCTAAATGATTTAGATAGTTTGGTAAAGAAAAATTGTGGTTAGCAAAATTTATTTTTTTAACTTCGCTAAA
Organism: bacterium; assembly: GCA_030697795.1. Lineage (NCBI taxonomy): Bacteria > bacterium. The sequence goes on along the minus strand of JAUYOV010000004.1, from coordinate 25,286 downwards.
CAAAGCATGAAGTTTATTTAATCTTTCGTTGTAATTGGCCTCGGCCAGTATGTTTTTTAAAAAACCAGTATCGTTTATTACTTTTTCAAAAAATTTAACAAAAACATTATTACGGCTATATTTTTTAAGCTCACCTATTTTTTTAAATAGGTTAGACACATTAGGCGAACTATTAAAATCTTTTGATTCTATGGCTTTATAAGCTTCTAAGGGGTTTATATTTAAAAAATCTAGGTGTAAGGCTGGAGCTAAAAATTCTAAAGAAGGAAAGTTTTCTATGGCATCAAAAAGAATATTTAGTTTTTTAATATCCATATCTTCTAATATGTTTTCATCGGATTCTATGCCGTGTTTTATATTCTGTTTAGTTAAAAAGTCGGAAACAGAAAAAGCATCTTTATTTTCTCTATATAAGATTGCAATTTTGCTAGCTTCAACCTTTTGCCTTAGAAGTTCTTTTATTTTTTGAGTTATAAAAAGGTATTCTATTTCGGGTGTAGCGCAGGTTGCCACCTGCAGGACCGACCTTCTAGGAAGGTCGGTCCTGCCTTTTTGGGCTTGGAGTTTGGTTAAAGCCAAGACAGCTATATTTTTTTTTATTAAGCTATGTGAGGCATCCAATATTTTTTGGGTAGAGCGATAATTTTGTTTTAATTCTACTAATTTCGCTTTTTTAAACTTTTCTTTAAAATATAAAAAGTTTTCTAAACTAGCGCCTTGAAAACGGTAAATAGCTTGTTTTTCGTCGCCTACCACAAACAAGTTTGGGTTCTCATCATAATTGGTTAAAAGCTCTAAGGCTTTATTTTGGGCGCCGTTGGTGTCTTGGTGTTCGTCTACTAATATGTATTGGTATTTTTCTTGAAGGTCTAACAAAAAATCCTTATCTTTTTTGAGCGAATTTATGGTTTCCAAAATCATATCTTCAAAATCGTATAGCTTTCTTTTTGAAAGTTCGGCTTGATATTTTTTATATACCAAAGATAGTTCTTTTAAGCGTTCGGTATTTTTTTCCTCTTTGGGGTCTTCGAGATTTATTTTAGAAGTTATATTTTTAAATTCAACAGGACCAATACCTTCGCTTTTTAATTGGCGGATGTTTTTTAGTATTTCGGTAACGTAATAATACTTACTACCGAATGGCTTCAAATTCTTAAAACCATGCTCGTCTATAATCTTTCTAATAATTTGTATTTGATCTACTTGATTAGCATTGGTGGAGCCAATTATTTTTGGAAAGTTTTCTGGGTAATCTTGGATAAGCTTGTTACAAAAACCGTGAAAAGTATGGATATTAATGTAGTAGCTAGGCGTACCGATCAAACTGGTTAGACGACGCCTCATGTTGGCGGTAGCAGATTCAGTAAAAGTTAAAGCTAGAATATTTTCGGGGTTGGTGTCGGTTTTGTTTAAAATATTAGCAATCCGCAAAGTTAAAATTTGTGTTTTTCCCGTACCAGGGCCGGCTATAACCATAACCGGTCCCTCAATTGTCTCCACCGCTTGGCGTTGTTCGGGGTTTAAGGCGCCTAGTTCTTTTTTAAATCTAGAGAGATCCATATTGGTTACCATTTAATCATTTTTAGATGGTCGTTACAATCTATATATACGAAGTATTAAAAGATAAACTTAATTGTCCATAAAAAATGTGATAGCATTAAAAGTGGACAATGGCTTATACAATCACCAAAATTATTCTCAAAACCATATTTGGCAAATATTTTTTTGATCCGTTTTACATTCCAATGGTCAAGACCACTAGATCGGGTAGAGGTTTTAATTATAATATTAAGGTTAAAGGTGTTAGTTCCAGGAAAGTTTCAAAGGTGTTATGGCGGTTACGTCAAACCAAGGTTTTAGAATTTTTAGAGGAGGGTGATGATAAAGTCAAAATTATTCTTACCGAACAAGGCAAGAAAAAGATTTTAGAATATAGGTTTGATAGCCTGGTTATAAAAAAAGCTAAAAAATGGGATGGCGATTGGCATATTGTCGTTTTTGATATTCCAGAAAATAAAAAATCGGCTCGCAATGCTTTGGGAGAAAAAATGAAAAATTTGGGTTTAATACCTTTCCAGAAAAGTGTTTGGATTTATCCATACAATTGCCAAAACGAAGTTGATTTTATCGCTGAAGTTTTTGGAGTAGGTAAGTATGTTCATTATATTGTTACCAAAAGTATAACCAATGACAATTTTTTACGCAGTAGATTTGGTTTAAATTAGAAAATTAGAATAATAGTAAGTTGTCCATTTTTAATGTGATCGCCTGAAAAGTGGACAAGTAGTTGATCTGTCTGTTCTATGCGCACGTATTTGATATTTATATTTATTTATAGTATACTCTTGTCGTTCTTTAAATCATTCATTTTTTAAAAAAAGAAAGGGGTTTTGTATGAAAAAGGCTGTAGAATCAAAGAAGAGAGAATCTCTTCTTTCTTTGGAAAAGCCACCGCAGGTCATTGAGATGTATGTTGGGTTTGAAAAAGTTAAGTTGGGCAATGACCCAATATATTATACAGCTCACTTGGGACACTGGTTGAGGGAGTACGGAGTTACGAGTGCAGAAGAATCAAACAAATCATATAAAGATATTTCTTTGCCCAAGGAAGTAATAAGACTCTTGGGAGTATCAATAGCAGATATTTTTGGAAATTATGCGTTTTTATTTCCAGAAGTAAAAGTTGAAGATCTTGAAAGTATAGTCGAAGCTCTCAAGCAGGCTAGTTGTATTTTTTGGGATAGGCATGGAAAACATAGCGAAGATTTCCATGAAATGAGATTGGTAGAAAGTCTTGATAGTTACAGTTTACTTCGCGGCCGTCTTTTTGATTTATTAGATGGAGGAATGTCTTGCCCAAGGAAAAAAGAAGAAGTGGAAAAAATAGCAGAGTACTTTGTTCTTTTTTGTGAAGGCGATAGAAGTGTTTTAAAAGAACTTGCGATGCAGTATTTTTTTACAGGAAGTAGATTCGAAGATTATAGGCGTTCTACACCCTGTGATGACTGACTGATTTCAAGTCCTCAAAGTTATAAAAGCTCCCATTAAGGGAGCTTTTTCTTAAGATATCTTGCTGTGCTATTATAGATCTATTATGTCTAGTAAAACCATAATCGTTTTAGGCAGATCGGGGTCGGGTAAGGGCACGCAGGTTAAGCTTTTAAAAAAGCTTATAGAACCCTGTCTTTATATTTACGCCGGCGATCTTTTTCGTTTATTAGAAAAAGAAGAGACTTTAGCTGGTAAAAAAGTTAAAGAAGTTGTGGATTCTGGTGGTCTGCCCCCAGAGTGGATTGCCGCTTTTTTATGGCAGAAGGAACTAGTTTATAAATTAAAAGATGGAGAAAATATAATTTTTGACGGCTCACCTCGTCGTTTAGATGAAGCCAAAGAAATAGACGAAGTTTTAAGTTGGTTGGGTAGAGTAGATATTAAAGTTGTTTTAATAGATATTACAGAAGACGAAGCAGTAACAAGGCTTTTAAAACGCGGACGCAAAGATGATACCGAAGAATCAATTCGTCATCGTTTGGAATGGTTTAATACCGATGCAATGCCAGCTATAGAATATTACGAAAAATCGAATAGGTTGATTAAGGTTGATGGTATGGGTAGTATAGAGGAAATTCATTTGCGAATTAAACAGGTACTGGGGTTATAAAAAACATTATCCCTCGCAGACGATATAGAGCCTCTTTATTTTATAAAATAGTCTTCTCCATAATGCTGCTCGGGACAATGTTTTTTAAATTTTTTACCATTACCATGATACAAATCAAAACACCAGAAGAAATAGAAATCATGCGCCAAGGAGGAAAAATCCTGGCGCGTGTTTTACAAGAGCTTTCTTTAGAAGTAAAAGAAGGTGTTAGTTTAGGTTATTTGGATAATTTGGCCGAGAAGCTTATTTTGGGTTATGGAGCTAAATCTTCTTTTAAGGGTTACAAACCTGCTGGCGCTAAAAAAGCCTATCCGTCTGCTTTATGCGCTTCTTTAAATTATGAAGTTGTGCATGGCGTACCCGATGATAGGGTTTTAAAAAATGGAGATATTATTAGTTTAGACTTAGGAGTTTTTTATAACGGTTATCATACCGATAGCGCTGTAACTTTTGGCATGGGTGAAATTTCTGAAAAAGCTACACAACTTATATTGGTAACCGAAGGCGCTCTGGATTTAGCTATTAGTATGATAAAGCCCAATATTTATTGGGGTGATATCGCTTGGGAAATGCAACGCCATGTGGAAGCGGCCAAGTTTTCGGTGGTAAAAGATTTAACAGGGCATGGTGTAGGCAAAAATTTACAGGAAGATCCGTTTTTGCCTAACTATGGCAGTAAAGGCGATGAACCACTGTTAAAAGAAGGCATGGTTCTAGCAATTGAACCAATGGTAACAATTGGTAAATCTGCGGTAGAATTAGGCTTAGATGGTTTTGTTTATCAGACAAAAGACAAAAGTTTAGCTGCGCATTTTGAACACACAGTTGTTGTTACAAAAAAAGGTGCGGAAGTTTTAACAAAGTCGTAATGCCCCGTAATGCCTTTTGATATTGGAATTGGAATATTGATTTCTATTTTAGCCTCTCATATTTATGAGATTGATTTGTCGTTGAAGTTGACGATCATGAGCGTGTTGGCTAACCTAATTCCCGATTTAGATGTTTTTGTTGAACTCGCCAAAAGGGGCAGGATTGGTGGCAGAGTTCAAGGTCATCATCGCGAACTAACCCATTTTCCTTTAACTTTTACTCCTTTGGTTTGGGCAGTTTATTATTTCTTTGGTCAATTTTGGGCTTTTATTATCGGCCTTAATTTATTAGCCCATTTTTTGCATGATAGTGTTGGCATGGGTTGGGGCATAAAATGGTGGTGGCCGTTTTCTAACAGAGCTTATAAGTTTTTTTCCGACATCAACGGCAGTTTATTCGGTCATAGTTTTATGGTCTCATGGTCGCCTAACGAACTTAGAAATGTTGTCAGTAGATATGGCCATGATCATTGGTTTAGAAAATATTATCTTAAACTTCATCCTATAGCTATTTTTGAATTTATTGTTCTTGTGTTGGCACTGGTGGTTTTGATATATTTTATATAATTTTCCAATCGCATCACTCCTCGCAGACGATATGGAGCCTCTTTATTTATAATTTAGTCTTCTCCATAATGCTGCTCGGAATGATGCGATTGTATTTAGTTTATGATTTATTTAGGAATTGATTATGGTGAAAAAAGAATAGGTTTAGCCAAGGGGGATAGTTTATTAAAAATAGCGACACCTTTAAAAACTATTTTAAATAGCGAAGGCGTTTTAAACGAACTCGCCGATATTGTTAATACGGAAGCTGTAGAAAAAATAATTGTCGGAATTCCTGTAAGTTTTAACGGCGAAGTAAATGAGTTTGCCCAAAAAATTATTGAATTTTCCGAAGATCTAGAAGCCCGCACCGATGTTTCGGTGGAAACTATTAACGAAATATTTTCTTCTAAAATGGCTGCGGAAAATTCTACAAAAATAGACGAATCGTCCGCCGCGCTTATTTTACAGACCTATCTTGACCGCATAGCGTAATTCTGGTATTTTAGTTCAAGCTTTGTACCTTTAAAAAGGAGGTTATTTATGCAACTTTCCGATAGGCAGCATGCTTGTGTTGGGATTTTGATTTGGGGTCTTACCTCGTTTTGGTTCTTTCACCAATTTCAAAACGGATTAGTAAGCTGGCTTTCTTTACATTTTGGATCTATTTTTTCCTTGGCTTATATTTTTATCACAGACTACGTAAAGTATAAGGATTACTACACAGGAGAAATTTCGTTGCAAAAAATGTTAACTATGGCTAACTAAATCAAAAAGGAGGCAAAAATGGATAAAGTTTCTTTTAAGTGTGCGGTTTGTGGCAATAGAGATTATGAATCTATAGGTCATTCACAAGATCTTATAACTGATGACACTTTCAACAAGTCGCCACTTTACATATGTACAAAGTGCTCTATTGTTTTTACAAACCCGGCTAAGTTCACTTTGGTTGTTGGTACAATGCCTCTTTCAGATAAACAAGAAGAAGAAATGAAAGCATGCATAGCAGAAGATGTCCGTGAAGAGATCCAATTAAGTTTGTTAGTACAACAAACAGAAAAGCCAAGCGAACATGAAGATGAGCTAGCTGAGTTGACGCAAGAGCTTAAGCTCGAATTGGGTAAGATCGAATAGTGGTGTTATGGCTCCGTACAAAAAACGGAGCCGTTTTTTTATGTCCCGTTAGAAATCGCGCCCGCCACGGGCGGGCTGTTTCTAACGGGATTTGCTATAATTGAATCAAAACAATATGGATCCATATATATCTATAATAATTCCCTCTTATAACGAAGAAAAAAGAATCGCTAAAACCCTCCAAAGAGTCAAGGAATATTTATCTGCTCAAGATTATACATATGAAGTTTTGGTTGTGGTAGATGGCGCCAAAGATACCACGGCCGAGGTAGCTCAAAAATTGGCCAAAGATTGGCCCCAGTTAAAAGTAATCAGTAATAAGCAAAACCACGGCAAAGGTTTTGTGGTTAAGCAAGGCATGCTAGAAGCCAAGGGTGAGTACAGGGTTTTTACCGATGCCGATAATTCTACAGATATCAAGCATCTAGAAAAAATGATTTCCAAATTCAAAGAGGGCTTCCATGTTGTTATTGGCTCGCGTGATTATAAAGATGCCATCGGGGCTACGCAAGCCATACCGCAACCAGCCTTTAAGCGTTTGCTGGGCAATATGGGCAATATTTTTATTCAGGTGGTGGCTGTTTTTGGCATCTGGGATACGCAGAATGGCTTTAAGGGTTTTTCGGCTGAAGCTGCTAATAAAATATTTTCTAAGGCAACCATAAATCGTTGGGGTTTTGATGTAGAGGTGTTGGCTCTGGCTAGAAAATTCAAGTATAAAATTAGCATCATTCCTATTTATTGGGAAAACGATGCCGAGAGCCATGTAAAGTTATCAGGTTATTTAGGCGTGTTACGTGATACTATAAAAGTAAGATTAAATTTGTGGAGGGGAAAATATAATTAAGTGGTCGCAGAATCATTTCTCGCTCCTGCAAGGAGGAGCACTTACATCCTCCCTCTTTATAAATAAATTGAACCTCCTTGAAATCGCTCGAAACGATTCTGTTCTATTTAGTCAAAAATGGAGAATAAAAAAGAAACTTCAGAACTTCGCCAAGATCCGGTCAGTCGCGATTGGATAATAATTTCTTCTGGCAGATCCAAAAGGCCGGATTTTTTTGGGTTGAACAAAAATTTCCACGAAGAAACCCTAATTAATCTTTGTCCCTTCGAAGACCCCAAAGCTCACGGCAACGAAATTATAAAAAATTACTCTTCTGGCATAAAAGTTGTTAATAATAAGTTCCCCATAATAAAAGGCGAGGCTTGTAATTCAGAAAAAAGATATGGCCCATATTTAATAAAAGATTCGGCGGGGTATCACGAAGTTGTAATTTTTAAAGATCATAAAAAAAGTATAGCGGAATTAGATAACGAAAATGTTTGGCAAATTGTTTCGGCTTATCACGATAGATACAATAATCTTAAAAATAAAGAATGCGCTAATTATATTTTAATAATACATAATCACGGCCGTGAGGCTGGCGCCTCGGTGTCGCACCCGCATTCTCAAATATTGGCCATACCTTTTATACCATCGGATATTAGCCGAAGTTTATCGGGTTCGGCTATATATAAAATAGAAAGAAAACGCTGTGTCCATTGCGATATTATAGAATGGGAGCTTAAAGAACAGAAAAGAGTAATATTCGAAAACGATAATTTTGTGGTTCTAGTGCCTTACGTGCCAAGATTTTCTTACGAAATAAGAATTTTTCCTAAAAAACATCAAGTTTTTTTTGAAGAAGCAAATACTTTAGAATTAAAAGATTTGGCCGAAGCTTTAAAAGTTTCTTTAGCCAAAATTTTTCATGGTTTAAATAATCCCTCGTATAACTTTTTTATACATACTCCGCCCACCGATGCCGAACACGATTACAGTTTTTACCATTGGCATTTAGAAATAAACCCCAGAGTAGGTGTTTGGGGCGGTTTTGAATTAGGTACGGGTGGTGAAGTTATAAATACTGATCCCGACGAAGTGGCCGAGTATTTGAGAAGTATAAAAATTTAAGTGTTTATTGGCGTAAATATATCACCCCTCGCAGACGACATGGAGCCTCTTTATTTATATAAATAGTCTTCTCCATGATGCTACTCGGGATGATATATTTATTAATATATGAAGCTAATCGTAGGTAATTGGAAATTAAATCCAACCACTTTAAACGAAGCCATCACTTTGGCTGCTGGTTTGGTGCATTCAATGAAAGTGGAGGAATTTGAAAGGGTTGTTCTTTTGCCGCCATTTATTTTTTTAGAAGAATTGGTAAAACGTTTTAAGCACTTTAAATGGGGCGCCCAAGATGTTTTTTGGGAAAAAAGAGGGGCTTATACCGGCGAGGTTTCTTTGCCCATGCTAAAAGGCGTTGGAGTGGCATGGGTTTTGGTGGGTCATTCCGAGCGCCGTTTAATTTTTGGTGAAACCGACGAAGACATTAACAGAAAAATGAAAGCAGCTTTAGCAGCCGATTTTAATGTAATAGTTGCGGTGGGTGAACTTCAGAAAGATGATCGCTTGGATGAAGTTATAAAAAGTTTTAAAAAAAGTATTACAGGCGCCGACAAATCAAACTTAGAAAAATTAATTGTAGCTTACGAGCCCGTGTGGGCTATAAGTACCACACCCAACGCTAAGCCCGATAACCCAGCGCGCTCAAATCAAATAATAGGCGAACTCAAGCACGTGGCCTTTAAGATATTTGGCGAAGATTCTAAAAAGATAAAATTTTTATATGGCGGTTCTGTTAATGCCGAAAATGCAAGTAAGTTTTTAAGTGAACCATATATTGACGGTGCTTTGGTGGGAGGAACTTCTTTAAAAAGTAGTGAATTTTATGAAATAATAAAAAAATCATAACCAATGTTGCCTAGTTTAAAAAAAATAACCGATCTAAATGGAAAAAAAGTTATTTTAAGAGCCGACATTAATGTGCCTGTTGTTGACGGCGAAGTCGCAGTGGGGGCGGATTGGCGAATTCGCGCGATTTTGCCGACCCTAAATTATCTTTCGGACGCTGGAGCTAAAATAATATTGATTGCCCACTTGGGCCGACCCCAAGGACGAGACATGCATTTTAGCTTATACCCAGTTTTTTGCAGGTTAAAAGAGCTTTGGTCTAAGGACAAAATATTTTTTAGTACAGATGTTATTGGCCAAGAAACGGAAAATAAAATATCGCGCCTTAAAGCAGGCGAGGTTTTGTTGTTGGAAAATTTAAGGTTTCATCCCGAAGAAGAAGCTAACGAGGAAAATTTTTCTAAAAAATTGGCAAGTTACGGCGATATTTTTGTTAACGATGCCTTTGCGGATTCCCATCGCGCCCATGCTTCTATGGTGGGGCTGCCTAAATTTTTAAAATCTTACGCCGGTTTTCTTTTAGAGAAAGAAGTTTCTATGTTGGGTCTGGTTCGAGCTAAACCGCGCCAGCCTTTGGTTTTTATAATGGGCGGAGCTAAAGCCGATACAAAGTTAAAATTGATTAAGGAATTTTTAAATAAATCCGAAGCAATTTTGCTTGGCGGTATTTTAGCTAACACTATCCTTAACGCTAAAGGTTTAAGCGTGGGCAAATCTTTAGTAGAAGAAAAGTTATTAACCGAAGCCAAAAGAATTAGTTCTGTTTCCAATAATTTATTTTTACCAGCAGATGTTTGTGTTACAGAATCTTTAGCCAGAGCTAAGAATGTAGCTGTAAGAAAGATAAAAGATGTTAAACCCGAAGAATTTGTGGTTGATATTGGGCCAGAAACAATTTTTTCTTTTAAAGAAATAATTAAAACAGCTAAAATGATTGTTTGGAACGGTCCGGTAGGCTATATTGAACTGTCCGATTTTAGAAAGGGTTCGTTGGAAATAGCTAAAGCCGTAGCCGAAAACCAAGGCGAAAAAATAATAGGCGGGGGAGATTTAATTGGTTTTTTGGCTGAACAAAACTTAATTGAAAAAATGACGTATGTTTCTACTGGCGGTGGGGCAATGTTAGAATTTTTGGCGGGGGATGAACTGCCGGGTATAAAAGTGTTAGAATCACAGAATAAATAAAATTGGTATGAAATATAAATGGATTTTTAGTGATCAGGCCAGGCCTGATTTTTTAGCTAAGTTTTCGGAGTATCCGGCTATGGTCAGTCAAATGCTGTTTGAGCGCGGTTTGAATACGCTAGAAAAAATAGAAAGTTTTTTTAATCCAAAATATGATGGCGGTTTGCATGATCCTTTTTTGCTTAAAGATATGGATAAGGCTTGTGAGAGAATCAGGCGGGCAATAAATGGTAACCCTGCTTCGCACAAGGCTTCGCAGGGCAAGGAAAAAATAGTTATCTACGCTGATTACGATGTAGATGGCGTCTGTTCAGCCACGGTTTTAGGCGAATATTTTAAAGGCATAAATTATCCAGTAGAGGTGTATATGCCCGATCGGCAAAAAGAAGGGCACGGGGTTAATCAAACTGCTTTAGAATCAATAATTTCAAATGGGGCTAAGCTTATAATAACTTTAGATTGCGGTACCACCAATATTAAAGAAATAGAGTGGGCGAAAGAGAAAGGTGTGGATGTGATTGTGGTAGATCACCATCAAACCGTGGCAGGAAACCCAGCAACAGTGGCTTTTGTAAATCCTTATCAAGAAAGCGATACATATCCGTTTAAGGGTTTGTGTGGGGCGGGTTTAGTGTTCAAGCTCTATTGTGCTTTGATGTCAACTCAAGGTAGCCCTCCTACGCATAAAGCTTCGGAGGGTAAAGAAAAATGGCTTTTAGATTTAGTGGCTATGGCTACAGTGGCCGATATGGTGTCGCTTTTAGATGAAAATAGGGTTATGGTCAAATATGGTTTAATTGTTCTGGCTCAAACCAAAAGAATTGGCCTAAGAAAATTAATGGAGTCAGCCGGAGTTGAGGCTAAATATAACTTAGAAACCCTTACTACTAATTTAGATAGCTTTACTTTAGGTTTTACTTTAGGCCCGCGCCTTAACGCGGCCAGCCGTATGGCTCACGCTAATTTAGCCTACGAACTTTTAACTAGTAGCGACGAATCTAAAATAAATGAATTGGTTTTATCGCTCAACGATAATAACCGTAGGCGCCAGCAGATAGTAGAGAAAGTTTTAAAAGATGTCCGTTCGCGGATAGACGCTTATCCAGAATTACCCAGTTTTATTATGGAAGGTTCGGCCGATTGGTCGGTCAACCTTTTGGGTTTGGTGGCTTCTAAAATTGCTGAACGCTATCAACGGCCGGTAATTCTTTATCAAAGTGTTGACGAGACTAAAGCCAAGGGATCACTTCGTAGTATAGAGGGATTTAATTTAATAGACGCTTTAGGTTCGGTTAAAGATTTATTTATACAGTATGGCGGGCATCCTGCGGCCGGTGGTTGCACTTTTGAAGTTTCTAATGCAGAAAAAATAAAATTGGGTTTAAATAAATACGCTAAAAATGTTTTAACTTCAGAGTTATTGCAGAAAAAATTAAAAATTAGCGCAGAAATAAACTTGGGCGAAATTGATTGGGGTTTGATGGATTCACTTAAAAAGTTTGAACCGTTTGGCATGAATAATTTTAAGCCAAAATTTTTAAGTAAGAATATTGAAGTCAAAAAACTTGTTTTCTTAGGGAAGAATTCCGAGCATTTGAAAATTTTCGCCCATGATAAAAAAACAAGTAAAGAATTTCCAGTTTTATTTTTTAATCATCGCGTCAAACGCGACACAGCTGGGCTTGCTGAAGATTTTAAAATCGGCGACACTTTAGATATTGTTTATGAGTTGGATATTAACGAATGGAACGGTAATAAAGAGATACAATTAAAGCTTATTGATTACAACAAGCAGAATTAATTTTATGAAATCTAATAAAGTAATTGTTTATACAGATGGAGGTTCTAGGGGTAACCCCGGCCCATCGGCGGTGGGTGTGGTGGTTTGTGACGAATCTGGTAAAAGAATAAAAGAATATAATCAGGTTCTGGATGACTCTACCAATAACGAAGCAGAATATGAAGCTGTGATTTTCGCGCTTAAAAAACTAAAACAGCTTTTTGGTAAAAACGGCACAAAAAACTTAAATATAGAATTTAGAATGGATAGTCAGCTTATTGCTTTGCAATTAGGTGGGGAATATAAAGTTAACGAAGAAAGAATGCAAGCGCTTTTTATGAAAGTTTGGAATTTAAAGTTTGATTTCGGAAAACTATCTTTTAAATCTATTCCCCGCGAACAGAACAAACGCGCCGATGAATTGGTTAACGAGGCCTTAGATGGTAAGGGGAAAAACGCTAGCTTGTTATAATTGACTTTTATCTTTTTTAATATTATCATGTCTATTGTCAAGAAAGTGAGATAATCGCCCCGAGAGTAATCGAGGGGAGGAAAGTCCGAACACCTGCCAACTTTATTTATGAGCTTAGCGAATAAATATAAAGTTGAGCATCCACCATAGCTTTAGCGACGGTGGAGCCCTACTTCGCTCTAACAAGCTTCGCAGGGTGCTCAATTTAATAGCTTCGTAAACTCAGATTAAATTGGCAAAACAAGTGGTTGCGAAATGCAACCGGGAGCAGATCTAATGAAAATTAGGTTCAAGCCCAGGGAAAGTGTCCTTTATTGGATATAGGTTCATTGATGACAGCTGATTCCGTGAGCCTATGCAACAGAGACTATACTAAGCTCAATGCAAATTGAGTCTAAAGGTGAAAAGTGTCGCGTCAAACGCGATTCTATTTAGTAGCAATACTAGGTAGTTGTAAACCCCACTTGGTGCAAGACCGTGTCCTTAGTAATCTAAATTATTAAGGAAGAGTCGCCAGAGGTTGTTAGCAATAACAATCCCAGACAGATGATTATCTCCAATTTTTTCTGTGAGCGTAGCGAACAGATAAAAAATTGAGATCCGCCGTAGCTTTAGCAAAGGCGGACTACCCTACTTCGCCCTAACGGGCTTCGCAGGGTTCTCAATTTTGTAATTTCGCTATTGCTCAAACAAAATTGGAACAGAATTCGGCTTACGGCTTTCTTGACCCACGCAAAACGTGGCATAACAATACCCAGCTTTCTAGGCAAGCTGGGTATTGTTTTTATTAAGGCGTTACTGATAAACTTAAGACGTATTTCTTTTATTTTCCTTACTAAATGAGCTCGGATTTTGTTTTTATAGACCCTAATAAAATTCCTCCACGCCGATCGGTTAAACCAGCTAAGTCGGGCCGTTTTAAAGTTAAAAAATTATCGGCTAAAGTTTGGGAAAAAAATTACGAAGAAGATATTGAATTTCAGGATGAAGTTCCGGAATTTAACTTATTAGATGGTGTTTTGCCAGAAAATAATAATACGGTTCAAGCAGGCTACATAGATTCTTTAAGTCAGGCTATTTTTATGCCAGAAAGGGTTAGTTTTGGCGTGGTCAATAATTTTGTTGTGCCTCAACAGTTTATAAAACATGAAGCCAAAACAAGAGAAGATGTCCGCCAAGAGCTTTTAGCAGAGATAGAAAGTATTTATGCCAAAGATGAGGAACTTGCCAAAAGGATAAACGAATTATCTGCCACTTCGCGTGCAATGCCGATGCAGTTGGTTAGTGCCTCGTTACTAGATGAAGATATAGATGACAAGGGCAATTTAAAAATTCACATTGCTCCTAGACAAAATTTTTATAAAAATTTTGGCGAAAAAACCGCCGCCGAAAGCGGTGAGCCTGTTATTAAAAAAGAATTAGCCGAACGTTATAGAGCCGAAAGTGATTGGTTCCAAGTTAGTTTAACCGCGCCCTCTAGAGTTTCGGATCTTAAAAGATATTACGAAAATAAAAACAGGCGCAATTTTAATACTCAAGCCTTAAAATCGGAATTACCTAAAAAAGACAGTAGTTTTAATTTAAAATCTGCTATAGGATATACATCGGTATTTTTGGTTCCAATGGCGCTGGTTTATCTTTTTGTTTCTGGGCAATTTTCTGTTTCTAGTTTTGCTTCAGGTGGTGGAGATTTTGTAAAAACCGCTTTAGGCGGGGTTAACTCAAAATTATTAAGTACCTCTAGTTTTACGTTGGTTAATTCTAAAGAAAGCGAAATATTTCCCCAACTGACAGATTTCAATTCCCAAATCAAAGAAGCGGGTCTAGGCCGAGAGTTAAACGATAATATTGAGAATTTTTTACAAAAGAATGCAAACTTTTCATGGTTTAATATTTTTAAAAATAAGCCTATCGGTAACGTTTTTTCTATAATAGAAATAGAAAGTTTGGCCAAAGTTAAGAATGCTTTAAACACGCTAAGCGCTAACAACAAAAGTTTAGTTAGGTTAAGTGTAGAATTTTCTAATTACACTTCTATAATGTCTTTTTGGAACCAGGTTTTATTACCAGATAAAAATTATTTAATAGTAGTTTTAAATTCTGAGCGTTCTTGGCCGGGTGGGGGCGAGCCCAAAAATTATGTTGTTGTTAGTACCACCAAAGAAGGTTTAGAGACAGTATCGTCGGGTAAATTTTCCGAACTAGACGCCGCCTTCAGTTTAAAAGTGGTGCCGCCCGACCCAATCAAGATAACCAGTACTTCTTGGCTGCCCTCACAATCTTTTTGGTTTATGGACTTTAGGGAGTCAGCTAAAACAGTTACAAATTTTTTTGAAAATACATCGGGTAAAAGAATCGATGGTGTAATCGCGGTAAATGAAAATTTTTTAAAAGACTTAAGTTTTAAAGAAAGTTTAACCCTAGATACTTCTTTGCCTAGCTGGTTTTATGGTTTTTATGACGCCTTGGGCCGCAAGCCGGCTGGCCGCTGGGCATTTTTAGCTAGTATTTTAAACGAAGGTTTAAGTTCTCACGAAGTTCAATTTTATTTTAAAGATCCAGTTTTAGAAAAATTTGTGGAAGGTTCAGGCTGGTCAACTAAAACAGGTGATACTATTGGAAAAGACTCGTTAGGGGTTTCCTGGGCTAGCCTAAAGGGCGGGTCTTTGAATTTAGAATTGTCTGAATATCGCGCCCAAATATTTCAAGACGGTTCGGTTATGGCCAGGCTTAATTTAATGGTTCGTCAAAATATAGGGGATGAATCTTTAAATTATTTAAAGGTTTATTTGCCCAAGGGTTTCCAAGTTTTAAAAGCCGAAGGATTTTCGGCCAAAGAAAAAATTCCAGAATTTAGTTATGCTACTCAAGGTTTTTCTTCGGATAAAAGAATTGGTTTGTTTACAGCTTCTAAAATTGGCAATATAGATATTTTTGACGAAGGCGATAGCGGAATTATTGGCGGCTGGCTTCAATTAAAAAGAAATGAAAGGAAAACAATCAGTTTAGAATATATTTCTGCTGTAAAAATTTCGCGCGCCGAAGGCGCAAACAGTTATGCTTTAAAAATTATTCGACCAAGCCAAAAAGAAAATACGCCTTTTCGATATATAATTACCCCACAAGAAGGTGTAAAAATAACCTCGCTTGAACCTAACGGTTTTGTCAGCGAAAACATGGGCGAATACCAAGGCAATCTTTCGCAAGATTTAAATTTAATCTCATCGTTTTTGTTTAAAAAATAAGGTTTTAATAAAAATACCAAACAAATGACTTTATTGGTGTTTTTTATTTGTAATCTCTATTTATGTTAATATCTAAATACTCATACAAAATATGACTTTAAACGGATTTAACGGCTTTTTAGGCCAAAAAACTAAGGGAGTTTTGGTGGCGGCCAGCATACTGGCTTTAGCTGGTCTTTTGAGCCGTTTGCTAGGCTTTGCCAGAAACGCCCTGCTAGCCTATTATTTTGGCGCGGGCGATGTTTTGGATGCTTACTTTTTAGCTTTTAGACTACCCGATTTCTTTTTCAATCTTTTATTTTTTGGAGCTTTTACCGCGGGTTTTGTGCCGGTGTTTATAAAAATTAAAAATGAAAATTCAAAGCGCGCTTGGAAACTGGCGAGCGATATTTTAAGTATTACACTTTTAATTTTTGCTGTTTTTGGCGCTTTGTTTTTTTTAGCGGCGCCGTGGATTTTAAAATTAATTGCGCCGGGTTTTGAAGGCGAAAAATTAAATTTGGCTATAAAATTAAGCCGAGTAATGTTTTTGCAACCAATGTTTTTGGGTGTTTCGGTTGTGTTTTCGGGTATACTGCAATCCACTCACAGATTTTTAGCTTATGCTCTTGCCCCAATTTTTTATAACATCGGCATAATAATTGGCATTTTATTTTTTGCTCAAAAATTTGGGCCAATTGGTTTAGCTTGGGGCGTGGTTTTAGGCGCGGTGTTGCATATGTTGGTGCAGTATCCGGCGGCTAAGCATAGTGGCTTTAATTACCAGCCAGCCTTTTCTTTTAAAGAAAACTCTATAAAAGATATTTTTCATATAATTATTCCACGTTCTTTAAGTTTAATTTTAGCCCAGCTCAATTTAGTTATATTAGCCGGTGTGGCTTCATTTTTAGGTTCGGGGCGAGTTTCTATATTTAACTTTGCTAACGATTTAAATGGCTTAATTTTAGGTGTGGTAGCAGTGCCACTTGGCGTGGCGGTTTTTCCAGTTTTTTCTAGCGAAATATCTAAAAAAAGATTTAAAGAATTTTCGGCTATTTTTATAAGAACATTGCGCCAGCTTTTGTTTATAATAATGCCTTTAGCCGCTTTATTTTTTGTTTTGCGCGCTCAAATAGTCCGCTTAACTTTAGGTTATGGCAAGTTTGATTGGGTAGATACTGTTTTAACCATAGAAACTCTGGGTTTATTTTTAATAGGTTTAGTTTTTCAGGGAATCCTCGCTATTGTGCTTAGGGCATTTTTTGCTTTGGAAGATGCTAAAACAACTTTTTGGGTTTTGTTATTTGGCGTTTTAATAAGTGTGGCTCTAGCCTTATTTTTAGGGCCAGTTATGGATGTTTCGGCTCTGGCTTTGGCTATGAGCGTGGCTACTATATTTAATACGGTGGTTTTGTTTTTTATTTTAACTAAAAAAATAAAAGATATTTCTTTGAGAGTGCTGGTGCGTCCAGTTTCTATTTTTATATTCGGCGCTGTGGCGGCGGCTTTGGCTAGCCACTACACGCTTTATTTTATAGATAGATTTATAGATACGCATAAAGTTTTGCATTTAATTATTCAAGCAGGCTTAGCAGGCTTAGCGGGTTTAATAGCGTACGTTTTAATTTTGGGTTTTTCCGGCATAGAGGAGTATAAGTTTATTGTTGAAAAAATTAAATCTAGCAAAAAAATTATTTTGCCCAATCTAGACGAAGAAACACACCAGAGCTGAAATTTTCAATTTTCAATTCTCCCTACTTCGCTAAAGCTTCGCAGGGCAGGCAATTTTCAAAATGAGTACAACTCAAAATATTAGAAATTTTTCAATAATAGCCCACATAGACCATGGTAAGTCTACGCTAGCCGACAGGCTTTTAGAATTAACTAAAACTGTAGAGGCGCGCCAAATGCATTCACAGTATTTAGATATGATGGATTTGGAAAGAGAAAGAGGGATAACCATTAAAATGCAACCTGTCCGCATGCTCTATGAATCGCGGATAAACGCAGATGATGACGCCGATAAACGCGGATTAATTTATGAAGATCTTACTTATAAAATAAGAGGAGTAATTTTTAATGTTTATAATAAACTCGGTCATGCTTTTAAAGAAAGTGTTTATCAATCAGCATTAGTTGAGGAATTTACTAAGATTGGTTTATCCTTTGAAAAGGAGAAAATAATTGATATTCTCTACGAAAATAAAAAAGTAGGTGTATACAGACCTGACTTTGTTATAGAAAATAAAATAATAATAGAGACAAAAGCATTGCCGTTTATTGGTAAATTAGAAAGACAACAAATTTGGCAATATCTTAAAGGTTCTCAATATCGCTTGGCTCTATTAGTTAATTTTGGAGGCAAGGAACTTTATATAGATCGGATTGTTTTTGATTCTATCCGCGATAATCCGCATTTAGATCAGCGTAAATCAGCGTTTATCTTAAATCTGATAGACACGCCGGGGCACGTGGATTTTTCTTATGAAGTTTCTCGCTCGCTTGCTGCAGTAGAAGGCGTTATTTTACTGGTTGATGGTACTAAGGGTATTCAAGCGCAGACTTTGGCGCATCTGCACCAAGCTCAAAAACAAAACAAAATTATAATCACTGCGGTAAATAAAATAGATTTGCCCAATGCTCGGCCCGAAGAAATAGAAGCAGAATTAAAAAATCTTTTAGGCCAAGATGTGGAAATCTTTAAAATATCGGCGAAAGACGGCACTAACGTAGATAAGCTTTTAGATGCTGTTATAGAAAGGATTCCGTCACCGGAGAAGAAGGACCGCCCTTCCGGGAAGGGCGGTCCTTCCGAAGATTCGCCCGAGATATCTCGCGCGCTCATTTTTGATTCCACTTATGATTCTTATAAAGGAGTTTTGGCATATGTGCGTGTTTTTAACGGAAGTTTTAAGGCGGGGCAGAAAATAAAATTAATAGCTCAAAACAAAGAAGCGGAAATTATGGAAGTGGGGTATTTCAAACCCCAGCTTTCGGTTCAAAAAGAAATTAAAGAAGGAGAAATAGGTTTTATGGCGACAGGCTTAAAAGATCCATCTCTTATAAGAGTGGGAGATACGATGATTACAATCGCAGATCAACGCATAGATCAGCGTCAATCCGCGTCCTTGGCCATGCCAGGATATCAAGAACCGTCGCCAGTTGTTTTTGCTAGTTTGTTTCCAAAGGATGGTGCAGAATTTGCTAACTTAAAAGATGCTTTATTAAAACTTAAACTTTCGGATGCGGCTTTAACTTTTGAATTAGATTCACAAGAAGTTTTGGGCCGAGGTTTTAGATGTGGATTTTTGGGATCGCTTCATATGGAAATAGTTTTGGAAAGGCTAGAGCGTGAATATAATTTATCTTTAATAACAACTACGCCTTCGGTAAGTTACGAAATAATATTAAAGGATGGGACAACTCAGAATATTTTCTCGGCTGCCGATTTACCTACAGCCGACAGATATTTAGAAATCCGTGAACCTTGGGTTTTGTTAACCGTGCTTTCGCCTTCAAAATATATTGGAGGAATTTTAGAACTTTTAGCTCATCGCCGAGGTATTTCTAAACATACCGAATATATTTCGGAAGACAGGGTAGAAATTTTTTACGAAATACCACTAGCCGAAATTATTGTAGATTTTCACGATAAACTAAAAAGTGTTTCTTCGGGTTATGCTTCGTTAAGTTACGAATTTTTAGAATTAAAAAAAGGAGATTTAATCAAACTAGATATTTTGGTGGCCGGTGAACTTGTGGATGCCTTAAGCCGTATTGTGCCGCGTGGAGAGTCGCAAGAAGAGGGTAAAAGAATTGTAGAACGCTTAAAAGAACTTTTACCAAGACAGTGGTTCGAAGTAATGCTTCAAGCGGCTATTGGTGGAAAAATAATTGCCCGCGAAAATATTGCGGCTTTAAAGAAGGATGTAACCAGCCATATGTATGGAGGTGATATTACACGCAAAATGAAGCTTAGAGAAAAGCAAAAAAAGGGTAAAAAGAAAATGAAAGAAAGGGGCAGGGTAGATATTCCAAACTCTGTGTTTTTTGAACTTCTAAAAAGATAATTACTCTCGCTAATATAGCTAATTAAAACTAATATACGAATAAAAACAAAAGTCAGACCTCGGAGAAGTTTTTAAGGTTTATCAATCTCCGCATTTTCAAGCTCGAGCTTGAAAATGCGGAAAAAGGGGAGAAAATGGCTTAAATACTAGCTTTTTGTATAATATTGACGAATTTTTAGTGTTGGCACTTGACAGGGTTTGTGGGTATGCTATACTGGAAACATCATTGATCGTTAGTGGTTTCCTCCCCGAGGATCCCTAACTGATCATAGCTCTTTCACAGACGGCATAAAAAACCGTCAAAAACAAAGAAAGAAGGTGAATCATGAAGATTCGCGGAGCGCTGTTCGGGTTCAGCCTGGACTACTATTCCAAATTCGCCCTCATCTCCCTGGTCCGCCAGGTCACCAACGACCTCGCCGCCAACACCGCCGGCGTCGGCCACACTCGCCTAGTGTAGGCCGTCACCACGGTCCGAGCGTCTAACGCACTTCGGAAAATCCGAAGATGGCGAAAAATAAGATGCTCTTGTCGAACGCCCCCCTGTTTCATACGAAAGAAATGGGAGGTACAAATGCCGAGCAGGCGCTTTTATCTAGCAGACGCTAGATAGGTGAAGACTGCTACGAGCCCTACTGTTTTCCGGTCTATGATGAATTTGCCGCTCGGCTCGCAATTACAATGCCTCGGCAAATCGCTTAGATTGAAGCAAAACAGATAGGTTTCTCACAGATCTTCGCCGAGTGTCATCGTACCAAAAAGAATGGCGGAGGTGCTGCACTGATGCGCTATAGCCTAGTTGCCAGGACCGCGCGGCCCGCACTAGGATAGGTGCTATGCACCTCCGCCTCTTTTCTTTGTTAAGTAACAAAAGTGAGCAGTCAAAGGACAAACAACGTCCTTACTGCTCCCCCCGACACTACGGTGTCGGGGATTTTTTTATTTTGAATATCAACACCAGACACGCAGTCTTTACAAACACTTAATAATATATTACACTTTGCTCTTTGGCGTCGCAGTTCTTTAATCATATAAAAGGGGAGGAACAAAGTTGAGAGCTTCAGAAGAAATTATATATCGCCAAGCCTTAGAATCAGCTGGCCAAGTAACTCTTTTGGGCGCGCCCGAAAAGTTGGAAGAGTTAGCTTTTCCTTTTTGGCAAAAAGCAGTTCACGAGGTACTTATTTCGGTCGGATGCCAATGCGCTTATCACGGCAATTGCTTTCTTGATCTAAATCCGGAAAAACAGATCATATTGCATTCTGGTGGTGAGTTTAGCTTTGAGGGTTTCCTGCATATTCTTACGGAAACTCGAAATCTATTTCTAGCTGAAGCTACAATGGTTTCCGCCCGAGCCTAAGTATAAGTTCGCGCAAAAACAAAGCGTCACGGTCTAAAGATCGGGCGCTTTTATATTTGGAAAATAAAAATGTATGAGTTTATTGGGATTCTAAACTATTAGTTTCTTTTTCAAAAACTTTTATAATCGGGTCCATATTGCCGTCTAGAACTTTAGCTATTTGGCTCCAACTTTTTTTAATTCTATGGTCGGTGATTCTATCTTGGGGAAAGTTGTAAGTTCTAATTTTTTCCGATCTGTCGGCCGTACCTATTTGGGTTTTGCGTTCGCTTTGCATTTTTAAACCCTCGGTTTTTTCTCTTTCTTCTAAAACCTTGCTTCTTAAAATAGACATCGCGGCCTGTTTGTTGGCTTCTTGGCCGCGCTCGGTTTGAGCAGTTACCACGGTGCCGGTTGGAATATGAACTATCCTTACTGCAGTTTCACGCTTGTTTACGTTTTGGCCACCAGGGCCAGAGGAACGGAAAAATTCTATGCGTAAATCGCCAGAATTAATTTGTACATCTTTTTCGCTGGCTTTTTTAAGCACCGCTACCGAAACAGTGGAGGTGTGAACTCTGCCACTTTTTTCTGTTCTTGGAACACGCTGAACACGGTGTACGCCAGCTTCTTGTTTGTAAAAATCATATGCTCCTTGGCCAGATATTTCAAAAGAAATATCTTTTATGCCACCAATAGATGTTACAGAGGAATCCAAAACGGTTAGCGCTAAGCCTTTTTTAGCGGCATAATTTTTATACATTTTAAAAAGTTCGCCACTAAAAATAGCAGCTTCGTTGCCACCGGCGCCCGGCCTGATTTCGATAATTACGGAAGAGGATTCCATGAGTATTCGCCAATATACTAATCTATGCCAATATGGCTAATAGAAATTAATTCGTATATTAGTTTAGATTAGTTATATTAGCGAGAGTAGTTATTTCTTGCTAGTCTTTCGATCTTTTTTAACAGCAGGAACAATGGCTTTTTTAGAAAGTCTGGTTCTAAACTTTTCAACACGACCAGCCGAGTCTACTAAATTTTCTTTGCCGGTATAAAAAGGATGGCAAGAATTGCAAACTTCAACCTCGATATGTTCTTTGGTTGAGCCTACAGTATAGGTACTACCGCAAGCGCATTTTACCTTGGCGGTAGTAAAGTATTTAGGATGGATGTCTGTTTTCATACTAAGATAGGGTAGCAGATTGGCGGGGTTTTGACAACAGACGTTCTTTTTGTTAATGTTGTTTTGCTAACAATGATTACGGCTCAAGAACTAATGCAGGCTGGTGCTCATATTGGGCATAAGAAGTCTAAATGGAACCCTAAGATGGCTCCATTTGTTTTTGGCGTGCGTAATAGCTTACATATTATAGATGTTACTAAAACAGCTGAAAAGCTTGACGAAGCTATCAAATTTTTAATTGAAACTGTTAAAAGCGGTGGGACAATTTTGTTTGTAGGCGCTAGAATTCAAACCAAAGAAATGATTACCGAAATAGCTAAGGAATTAAATATGCCTTATGTTTCGGGCAGATGGATTGGCGGTTTATATACCAACTATAAAGTTATTAAAGAAAGATTAAAGTATTTTAGAGATTTAGAAGAAAAGATAAAAAATAACGATTTAGGTGGATATACCAAGAAAGAAAGATTAAATTTTGAACGCCATTTAGTAAAAATGGAAAAAGAAATGGGCGGAATCAAAAATTTACAAACCCTACCTCAAGTAATATTTATTACCGATGCTAATGCCGAAGAGGATGCAATTTTAGAGGCTAAAAAAATGGGTGCCAAGGTTGTGGGTATAGTTGATACCAGCGCCGACCCTTCTAAAATAGACTATCCCATACCAGCTAATAACGACTCTCTGTCGTCTTTAGGTTTGATACTTGGTACAATAAAACAGGAACTAAAAATTTTAACCAAGTAGCTGGTTAGCTTTCTAGGATGTTAGCTTGCTAGTTTCCTAAAAAGCTAAGAGCTAAAAAGCTAGTTATCATGATAGACAGTTCTCAAGTAAAAAAATTACGCGATGTTACTGGTGCCTCTATGATGGATTGTAAAAGAGCCTTAGAAAGCGCTGGGGGCGATATGGATAAAGCTCAAGGCTTTTTAAAAGAACAGGGCGTAAAAATTGCGGAAAAAAAATCTGCTAGAAACACTAGTGCAGGTTTAGTTGAACCATACATTCATACCGACGGCCAAAGCGGCGTTTTGGTGGAAGTTTTGTGTGAGACAGATTTTGTGGCGCGAAACCCAATTTTTAAAGAGTTGGCTCACGATATTGCTATGCAGATTATGGCGATGGATCCGCAAACAAACGAAGAACTTCTGGCTTCTCAATTC
Source organism: bacterium (assembly GCA_030697795.1). NCBI lineage: Bacteria > bacterium. Next base: position 1,854 of record JAUYOV010000004.1, on the reverse strand, counting down.
ATCAAAAACCCAGAATTAACTGTGGCAGCCCATCTTCATTCTAAAATAGCTGTGATTGGAGAAAATATTAAAATTAGCCGGTTTTCTAGGTTTCAGATCTAGCTTTCTAGCTTTTTAGGATATTAGCTTTCTAGGAAGCTAAAAAACTAAGAAGCTAATTACTTTCATGTTTATTATATTGATTCCCTCACTATTAGCAATTACGGGTATAACCTTAGCGAGCCGAGTGGTTTATAAAAAAATACCCAAAGAGATTTCGGAGCTGGATAAGGCTACAGCTAACGTGGATTTTGGCCCAGCTTTTTATGAAAAAGCTTTGGACTCTTTTTCTTTGAAATCAAAACAGGTGGCCTTAAGCGCATTTACAAAATTAGTTTATAAACTTAAAATAACTTCTTTAAAAACAGACAATTTTTTCTCTAGATTGCTTAACGAAATCAAGCATCATAAAACAAATATACAAGAATCGTCTGTGGCCTCTACGATTCCAAAAGAAGAATCTAATATTTTGGCAGACAGAACTTTTAAAGTTCAACTAACTTCAATCGGCGATACAGAAGGCATTATAAGCATAAGAAAATCAGAGCCCCCTTTTGGTGTTAAAAAGGCAGAGCCCAAAATAGAACCTTTATCGGCTTTTGAAAAACAAGAAGAACAACTTATTAGCCAGCTTTCTTATAATGCTAAAGATGTTTCGGCTTATAAACGCTTAGGCTGGTTATATTTGGAAAATAATAAACCGATTGAGGCAAGGCAAGCTTTTAAAACAGCGGTTAAATTGGGTTCTAAAGATAAAATTATCGTAACTAAACTTTTAGAGATGGGTGGAGTGGTTCATAAAGAAGGCACTGGTTTACATAAGCCTATACAAGAAACAAAACCTGTTTTGGCCAGTGCGCCAATCCATGAGGTTAGAATGTCTAAACAAAAAACTAGAAAATTGAAGGTGAAGAAAATTTAGTTTGATAAGTCTCCAGAGCTTTGATACTATGTCAAGATGGGGGTTTGTTGTGCCTGGATAGCTCCCTCCTACGTTCCTCACAAGTTCGGAACTTCGGAAGGGCTAGCAGTGGTTAAACGCCTTTGCTCGCTCTTCCGTAGCTCCGATGTGGATCGGAGCGAAGAAGAGCCTGGATAGCTCAGTTGGCAGAGCACGTCATTGGTAATGACGAGGTCGCCGGTTCAATCCCGGCTCCAGGCTCAGTTATGGTTGTGAACGAATTTTAGATAATATGCGCGGCGGTGGTAGAGTGGTCAATTACAAGAGACTGTAAATCTCTCGGCTTTATGCCTACGCAGGTTCGAATCCTGCCCGCCGCACCAGAACAGAACTCAACGATTTTTTTGAAGCAGAAATGCGGGACGCGCGAAGCGCGTCCCAAGGATTCCCGCCGAATTCCCCCAACGAATTCAGAATTTTTGGCGCGCTTGCGCGCACTGTTTTTTCGCCAAGAAGCAGGTGCGAGCCAAAGATTTCTTTGGCACAGACCTTTTTCGCAAAAAGGTCTGAATCAGAAGCAATTTTGTCCAATGATTGTGCGTCTTTTAGCCAGTTTTGGAAAGGTGCGAGCCAATCATTCTGCTTGTGTGAAAGAGAGGTCATTTCTTCTTGGAGCGACTTCTTCTCCAACAACAATTTTGTTTTTTGTGAGGTATAGTCCACTTGGTCAATAACTTGGTCTAAATATCCAGTAAGAAGTCGCTCTAATTTTTGTGAAATGACCGATAATCTTGTTTCCTTCTCTTTCACACAAGCAGTCAAAGACGGGGCGGAATTTTTGTAGTCTTGCAAAGCAAGACGATTCAATTCCTCCGCCCAGTCTTTGGGCAAAGAAACTTTTTGAATTAAGGATG